>DASWQX010000235.1:0-4485 GCA_036403495.1 Thermoanaerobaculia bacterium | reverse complement strand
CCAACCTCGCGGTGCTGGGCGTCGCCCTGCTCGGCACGCTGCTGGTCGCGCTCCTGGTCATCCTGGGCCAGGGGAGGGTCTCGTTCGATCTCCGTCCGTTCCTGCTCGTCTGGGGGCTCCTGCTGACTCCCACGATGATCGTCTGGATCACCTTCGTGGCCGCGCTCCACTCCGTCACTCGAAGCCGCTACACCACCTATGGCCTCGGGATCGGCGCCGCGGTGCTGACCGCCATCCTGCTCACCCGGGGGTTCATGAACTGGGTGGGCAACTGGGCCCTCCTCGGAGCGACCCGCGAGGGTTACGCCATTCCGTGGTCGGACCTGGGGCCGCTCGGCCTCGATCGCTCGGCCGTGGTGCTCAACCGGCTGTTCGTGCTCTCCCTCTCCGCCCTGTTCGGCTGGATCGCCGTGCGCTTCCTGAACCGCCGGGACCGCGACCGCCTGCACCCGCTGCTCCGCCCGGCGGAGCGGCGGCGGACCCTGCTCACCGCCGGAGCGCTCGCCCTACCCCCCCTGGTCCTCGGCTTCACGCTCTGGGGTCAGGTGAACCGGGGTTTCCAGGGCGCGGCGGTGGAGAAGGAGCACAAGGACTACTGGCGGAAGAACCTCAACACCTGGACCGGCCAGGCGCTGCCCTACGTCACCCGGGTGGAGATGGATCTCGACCTCGATCCGGACACACGGAGCTTTCGCGCCAGCGGTTTCTACGACCTCAAGAACGAGAAGCCGCAGCCGCTCTACTGGTTTCCGGTCACCGGCGGCACCGCCTGGACCGGGCTCTCCTGGACGCTCGACGGCCGTCCGTGGGTTCCGGAGGAGCGCTCGCACCTCTACGTCTTCCGGCTCGCCAGGCCGCTGGCGCCGGGAGCGTCGGTACGGCTCGGCTTCCGCTATCGGGGCACGATCCTCGCCGGCATCTCGAAGAACGGCGGGAATCTCCCCCTGGGCGAATTCCTCCTGCCGTCGGGAGCGATCCTCACCGGCCGCAACCCCGACTTCGTGCCCAAGATCGCCTTCGATCCCAAGATCGGGGTAGACGAGAAGAACCGCTCCGAGCCGCGGATCTATCCGGCTCATTTCTACGACGGGATCACCGACTCCGACCTCGACCGCTCGGCCTTCACTCAAGCGCTGCGGATCTCCTCGCCGGCCGATTACATCGTCAACTCGACGGGTACCCTGACCGCGGAGACGGTGAAGGACGGCCGACGCACGCGCATCTGGGAGAGCGACTATCCCGTGCGCGTCTTCAACATCGCCGCCGGCCGCCACTGGACGGTGAAGCGCGGGCCCGGCACCGCCGTCTTCTACTATCCGGGGCACCCCTACAACGTGGACAGCCTGCTGGAGGCCCTGAACGGCGCGCGCCGGTACTATGCCCAGTGGTACATGCCCTATCCCTGGCGCGAGCTGCGGCTCAACGAGTTCCCCGCCTACGCCTCGTACGCCCGCGGCAACGCCACCAACATCTTCTTCTCCGAGGGCGCGGGCTTTCTGGCCCAGCGCCTGCCGGACAACGACGTGGCGTTCACCATCGCCGCCCACGAATCGGCCCATCAATGGTGGGGGCACATCATGTCGCCGGGCGAGGGTCCGGGCGGCATCGTGCTCGCCGAGGGGGCGGCGCATTTCGCGACGATGATGCTCCTCGATCAGATGCGCGGTCCGCTGGCGCGGCAGACCTTCGCCACGGCCATCGAGGCCGACTACGGCGAGAACCGCCAGCCGAGCGATGAGAAGCCGCTCGCCGAGACCCTCGAGCTCAACGGCCGCCAGGGCGACGTCACCGTGATCTACAACAAGGGGGGCTGGGCGCTCTGGATGCTCTACCAGCGGATGGGGAAGGACGCCTTCCTCGCCGGCGTCCAGCAGTTCTTCCGGACCTACCACAACAACCCCGACCATCCGGTGATCGAGGACTTCATGGCCGTGCTGCGCCCCTACGCGCCGGACAAGGCGGCGTTCGACGACCTGGTCGGACAGATGTTCTTCCAGCGGGTCGCTCCGGAGTACCAGCTCGACGAGGCCCGGAAGCAGCCGCTGGGCGGGGAAGCCTGGGAAGCCACCGTGAAGGTGACGAACGCGGGCACCGGCCGCTTCCCGGTCGAGGTGGCGGCCACGCGGGGGGAGCGCTACGACGAGAAGGGAAAGACTTCGCCCGAATATCGCGAAGCCCGGACGACGGTGGTGCTCGGCGCCGGCGAGTCGCGCGTGCTGCGCATCCGCTGCCCCTTCGAGCCCGGGCGGATCGTGATGGACCCGGACGTGAACGTGCTCCAGCTTCAGAGGCGCGCGGCGGTGGCCCGGTTGTGATCGAGCCGCCAAGCGGCCTCAACAGATCCTTTGGATCTGGTTTATAATTAACCACAGTGCCTTGGAATGTTCGCCTTTTCAAGCTGTTCGCACGCTGAACAGGAGATCTATAGAATGAAACGAATTTCGTTCCTTCTCCTCGCCCTCACCGGATTCGCCATTTCCGGGGCCGCCTTCGGCCAGACGGGAAGCCAGCCTTCCCTCATCCCCTTCCATCAGTTCCTGCAGGAGGTGCGGATTGCCAGAGCCGAGTCCTTCGGACCGGCTCAAGGGGCGAAGGTCCAGGGCGAGACGGATTTCGGGAAGATGCGCCAGCACATCCTCTCCCTGTACGAGGGAGTGGAGGTGGGGCACAGCTTCCTGCTCGACGGCCAGGTGTTCGATTGCGTGCCCGTGGAGCAGCAGCCGTCGGTCCGTCAGCTAGGCCTCGCCGAGGTCGATCTCGAGGCGCCGCCGCCGGCGCTCGCGGATAAGGATCTCCCGGGGCCGGCGGTGAAGAGGGCCGCCTCCCCTCTGACCCTCGGGCTCAGGGATGCCCTCGGCAATGCCGTGAGCTGCGCCCAGGGGACGATTCCGCTCCGCCGGGTGACGTTGCAGGAGATGACCCGTTTCAGGACTCTGGAAGGGTTCTTCCACAAGCTTCCCGACGGGCTGTCCGACGACCTCGCGGCCAAGGACACGACGTACACCCACAAGTACGCCCACGCCTATCAGACGGTGAAGAATTTCGGCGGCAACTCCTGGCTGAGCCTCTGGAGCCCCAGCGTGGACGTCTCGGCCCAGGAGATTTTCTCCCTGGCCCAACACTGGTACGTCGGCGGCTCCGGCAAGAAGACCCAGACGGTGGAGGGAGGCTGGCAGGTCTTTCCGCAGAAGTACGGCACGGACAAGGCCGCCTTCTTCATCTACTGGACGGCGGACGACTACAACAAGACCGGCTGCTACAACCTGGACTGCGCCGGATTCGTCCAGACGAATCCGAGCTGGGCCCTCGGCGGAATCTGGGACCATTACAGCACCCCCGGGGGGCCGACGTACGCGTTCCAGATGCAATGGAAGCTGGTCAAGGGGCGCTGGTGGCTCTACGGCCAAGTGGGGGACCAATATGAGGCCGTCGGCTACTACCCGGTGTCGATCTACAAGGGCGGCCGGCTGTCCAAATTCGCCGATCGGATCGACTACGGTGGCGAGACGGTCGGTGCGACCCGGTGGCCTCCGATGGGCAGCGGAGCCTTCGACAGCGCCGGGTCCAGCCAGACCGCCTATCAGAGCCGGATCTTCTACTTCAAGAACGCCACGGCGAACGGAGCGGTCTGGTCGTCGCTCACGACCTCCCAACCGTCCCCCTCCTGCTATCGGCTGAGCTTCGTGCCGGTCTCGGTGGCGGGCACGGACATCGGGTCCTATTTCTATTTCGGCGGACCCGGAGGCGGCGACTGCTGAAGCGGCCGGGAGCTCTCTACTTCGCGAGCTGCTGCCAGACCAGGATCGCGGTGACCGCCAGGCCGATGACGATCACCGCCGCCCGCGCCTTCTCCTTGCCGATCCGCCGGGCGAAGCGGGCGCCGCCGTAGCCGCCGACGGTCGCTCCGGCCACGATCACCAGGGCCGCCGGCCAGACCACCGCTCCCTTGTAGATGAAGTAGCCCGCCGCGACCGTGTTGATGCAGAGGTTGAAGAAGCTCTTCACCCCGTTCGCCGCGTGGATGTTCGCGAGCCCCAGGAAGCCGAGGAGGGCCAGCATCAGGATGCCGATGCCGGCGCCGAAGTAGCCGCCATAGACGGCGACGCCGAACTGCAGGAGCGAGGCGAGCGCCCAGCGCCCCCGCGGCAGCTCGGACGGATCGGCGACCGTCCGCGGCGGGCGGCGGCGGGCGAGCGCCCCCTGGACGATGAACAGGGTGGTGGCGAACAGGATCAGCAGGGGAGCGAGGAGGGTGAACACTTTCTCCGGCGTGCGCAGCAGGAGGACCGAGCCGATGGTGCCGCCGACCAAGCTGGGCAGGAAGAGCGTCTTCAGCCAGGCCCGGTTCTGCCGCACCTCGTCGCGGAAACCGATCAGGCTGGCCACGGAAGCCGGGAGGAGGGCCACCGTCGAGGTGGCGTTGGCGGCGATGGCCGGGATGCCGAGGAAGATCAGGGAGGGGAAGGTGAGGATCGTCCCGCCCCC
>DASWQX010000234.1:0-3264 GCA_036403495.1 Thermoanaerobaculia bacterium | reverse complement strand
CAGCGTGAAATATCAATAACCGCTTGAACGCGGTCTCGGCTCTCCCGGCCGAGGCCGCGCCGCCCCCGCGTTGACCGACGTCCGTTCCTGTTCTAGAATTTCTCTGTAATCAAAAACTTTGTTTCCGCTGTGATCTGATCGGGAGGAATTCATGCCGAATCACGAAGAGATCATGCTGCACATCTACACCCTCGTCGGCGAGGGCGCCGGGATGGCGCTGCCCAAGGACATCGAAGCTTTTCTCCATGACCGTTATCACGACTGGATCGGCAGAAAGAAAGACGATGTGCCGACGAAGCCTCTGGACATCTGGGAGGCCAAGGAAGGAATGGCGATTCAGGACCGGCTCCGCGCGGTCGGCAAGGAATTGAAAACGAAGAAGGCGGACCTTCTCCTCAGCGAGGACGAATTCAAGGCGTGCTGCCTCCAGGTCGAGAAGAACTCGGAGTGTCCGCACTGTCCGGATCCGCCGCCGATCGGAAACTGAACGCTCGATAGCGTGGCGAGGTCAGCAGCGTTTTGAATCGCGAGATCTGGCAACGCCTGCTGCTCTCCGTCGTCGGCACCAAGCTGTTCGTGGCGCTCCTCGGGGCTTTCCTCGGGGGGCGCCCGACCACCGACCTCGCCGGCGGCGACACCATACTGGCCCAATCGGTCCTGATGCTGCCGCTCTGCGCGTACGCGCTGGGCGGCCTCTTCCTCCTGCTCGCCGGCGCCGCGGACCGCCGGGCGACCCTGCTCGGCTTCTTCTTCCTGCTGCTGGCGGTCCCCTACTCCAACCGGCCGCTGCTGCAGCTCCTCGATACCGGGACCTGGGGCCTCGGGGTGCCGGCCCTGATCCTGAGCAGCCTGCACGTCGACGCCTTCCTGCCCTACCTGCTCTGGCGGTTCGTCGGCGAGTTCCCCACTCCGGTGCTGTCGTTCCGGGCGCGGCGCGTCCTCCGGGTGGGCACCGCCGTTTCGCTGGCCGCGGGCGTCGCCCTCTTCAGCTTCGAGCTCTGGCAGCTCCTCGCCAAGCTGGCGGCGAGCCTGGACCATCCGGTCGCCCACCTGCGCGACCTGGCGCCGGACAAGCCGGACTACGGCTTCTACAGCGTCGTGCTGGGCCTGGCCGTCCTCGCCCTCGCCTTCCTCGCGACGCGCCTGCCCCGGATCGCCCCGCCCGAAGCGCGCCGCGCCCGCCTGTTCGTGATCGCGCTCTCGTGCATGCTCCCTTACCTGCTGTTCATCCTGGCCGACGCGGCCGCGTCTCGCTTCCTCGGGAGGAACCTGGAGATCCCCGACCCGGCCTATTACCTCCTCTTCGCCATCTTCTGCTCGGTCCCCCTGGCGGCCAGCTACACCGTGATCGTGTACCAGGTGCTGAACGTCCGGCTGATCGCCCGCAAGGCGCTGCAGTACGCCCTCGCCCGCTACTCGGCGCTGACGCTCGCCGCGGTGCCGCTGGGAGCGCTCGTCGCCTACATCGTGCAGCACCGGCAAGACACGATCGTGAAGATCTTCTCCGGCGGCTCCCGCCTGCTGCTCCTCGGCTCGTCGGCAGCGGTGGGAATCGGAGCGCTGCGCTACCGGCGGACCCTGCTCGATTCGATCGACCGCCGGTTCTTCCGCGAGCAGTACGACGCCCGCCAGACGCTGACCCTGCTGGTGGAGCGCATCCGCGCCACCCACGGCGTCTCCGACCTCGCCAACCTGCTCTGCCGCGAGGTGGACCTCGCCCTCCATCCGGAGAGCGTGGCGCTGATGGCCTTCGAGCCGCGCTCCGGGGTGCTCGGCGATCCCAAGCTGCGCAGCCGCCGGCTCGACGCGACCTCCACGCTCGCCGCCCTGATCGCGAGCGCCAGCGATCCGCTCCAGGTCGACCTTGAGGACCCCCGCTCCCCGCTCGCCAAGCTGCCGGAGAAGGAGCGCTACTGGCTGGTGGACGCCAGCTTCCGGGTGATCGTGCCGATCCTGGCGCGGGACGGCTCGCTGCTCGGCCTGATCGGGCTCGGCGAGAAGAAGAGCGGCCTCCCCTTCTTCAAGGAGGACCGGCAGCTCCTGCGCGCCATAGCCAGCAGCGCCGCCTGGGTGCTGGAGGTCGAGCTCAGCCGCTCCCTCGGCTCCTCGCACCGGAGCGGGCCGGAGCCCGAGGGAGGGGGAGGCCCCACCCCTCCGGACCCGGCGGTCGTTGCCGCCGAGCTCGCCCGCGAGTGCCCCAACTGCGGCCGGCTCTACGCGGCCTATACCGTCTTCTGCGCCACCTGCAGCCGGCGCCTGGAGCCCTCGCACGTGCCCTACGTGCTGCCCAACAAGTTCCGTTTCGAGCGGCGGATCGGCACCGGCGGCATGGGCGTGGTCTACCGCGGCACCGACCTCTCGCTCGGCCGTCCGGTGGCGGTCAAGACCCTGCGCCGGGTCTCTCCCGAGGACGCCATGCGGCTGCGCCGCGAGGCGCGCACGGCGGCGGCGGTCTCCCACCCGCACCTGGCGCCGATCTACGGCCTGGAGACCTGGCAGGGGACGCCGATGCTGGTGATGGAGCTGCTCGAAGGGGGCACGCTCGCGCAGCGGATCGAGAAGGCGCGGCTCGCCGCCGCCGAGACCGTGGGGCTGGGACTCGCCATGGCCGCGGCCCTGGAGCACCTCCACGCCTCGGAGATCCTGCACCGCGACATCAAGCCGAGCAACATCGGCTATACCCGGGACAGCACCGCCAAGCTGATGGACTTCGGCATCGCCCGCGTCATGTTCGACCTCCGCCGCGACCTCGAGGTCGCCGCCCCCCCCGACCTCGACGAGGAGTCGGTCCACCTGCCGCCGACCTCGGTGTGGAACCGCACGGTCACCTCGGTGACCGCGTCGAAGCAGCAGCTCGTCGGCACCCTCGCCTACCTCTCGCCCGAGGCGCTGAACGGTCAGCCGGCGGACACCTCGTTCGATCTCTGGAGCCTCGCGATCGTGCTCTACGAGTGCCTGCTCGGCCGCAAGATCTTCAGCGGCGGCGACATGCACCAGTTGATGAACCGCATCCGCAACGGCCGCGTCCCTGAGTTCGCGCAGGTCTGCCCCGAGCACGACGAGCAGCTCGGCGACTTCTTCCGCGCCGCCCTCCACAAGACGATCTCGCGGCGGCCGGCGAGCGCCCGCGAGTTCCGCGAGCGGCTCGCCGCCCTGCTGCCGCGCCTCGGCGGCTGAGCGCCCCCGACTAAACAATCCGCCGGTTTCCGGACTCTATCGGACGGAGGGTTTTCAGCGGGGTGGAAAATCCTGATTTCCGATCGT
>DASWQX010000233.1:0-1730 GCA_036403495.1 Thermoanaerobaculia bacterium | reverse complement strand
GAAAGCTCCAGCGGAGTGCCGGAGCGCAGGATCTCGCCGTTGTTGATGATATAGGCCCGGTCGGTTATTTTCAATGTTTCCCGCACGTTATGGTCGGTGATCAGGATTCCGATTCCCATCGACTTGAGGTGCCGGATGATCCCCTGGATGTCGAGCACGGCGATCGGGTCGATCCCGGCGAACGGCTCGTCGAGGAGGATATACCACGGGCTGATGACCAGCGCGCGGGCGATCTCGACCCGGCGCCGCTCGCCGCCCGAAAGCAGGGCGCCTTTGGTGCGCCGCACCTTGGAGAGGCCGAGGTCGGCGATGAGCTGGTCGATCCGCCGCTCCTGCTCGGCGTGCGAGAGGTCGATGGTCTCAAAGATCGCCCGCAGGTTGTCCTCGACGGACATGCGGCGGAAGACCGACGGCTCCTGGGGGAGGTAGCTGATCCCCCGCTGCGCCCGCAGGTACATCGGCAGCTCGGTGATGTCCTCGTCGCCGAGGGTGACGGTGCCGGAGTCGGGCGGGGTGAGCCCCACCACCATGTAGAAGGTGGTCGTCTTGCCGGCGCCGTTGGGGCCCAGCAGCCCGACGATCTCGCCGGGGCCGACGTCGATCGAGACGTCCTGCACCACCGCGCGGCCGCGGTAGACCTTGCGCAGGTTGGTGGTGGCGAGCTTCCGCGACTCCTCGGGGGGCTCGCGGAGCGGCCCGGTCAGCGATCCCTTCGCCGGCTCGGTCATCGCGCGCTCCCCGGCGGCTTGGCCGGTTTCGCCGGCTTGCCGGGCTCCGGCTTTCCCGGTTCCAACACGGCAGGGGCCGGGTTGGCCTCCCCCTCCTTGCCCTGCACCACCGCCCGGCCGTCGTCGACGTAGTAGAGCACCCGCTTACCGCGCACCTGGTTGCCGTCCTTGTCGGTCATCGACACCGGCTCGCCGGTGATGTCGACCTGCCGCTGGTTCACCTGATAGACCGCCTTCTGCCCGGAGATCTTGCGCCCCACCTTGGGGTCGTTGACCTTGACGTCGCCGGTGCAGGTCATCGTCTTGGCCTGGTGGTCGGCCCCGAGGTCGACCTCCATCTTCTGGCAGGTGATGGTCTTCCCCTCCTGGTCGACACGGACGTTGCCGGTGTAGATCAGGACGCCGCTCTTCGGCTCGCCTTTCTGCGAATACTGGAGGTCGCTCGCCGTGGCCTGGATCGGCTTCGGCTTCTCGCCCGGCTTCGCGCCGGCGGCAGTCGTTGCGGTGACGCTCTTCCCCTCGCTGGTGGGATAGAACAGCGTCTTCACTCCGCCCGTGGCGTTGAGCTGATCGGCCGCCTTGTCCCCCCGCAGCTCGGGCGCCAGCAGCAGGTTCTCGCCGCGCCAGGCGCGCACGTCGCCACGGAAGATGAAGGACGAGGGCTGCTGCCGCCAGAAAGCCTCTTGCGATTCCACGTGCACTGGCCCCTCCCCGTTAGCAAGAGGCGTGCCGGCCATCGCCGTCTCTTCTACTTTTTGCAGCAGCGCGCGCACGCCGCCGCGGGCGTTCACGATCTGCTGGTCGGTGTTGTACACCATCCGCGGCGCCTCGACCCTGCCGCGGTCGCTGGTGATCACCACCGGATTGCCGGTGAACTCGCCGCGCCCCTGCTCCATGTCGAGCGCCCCCTGGTCGCCGGTGGCGGAGACCTGGCCGTCGTGGTAGACGACGTTGTTGTCGAGCGCCATGGTGGCGAGCTGGCCGTCGGGCTTGAAGGTGGCC
>DASWQX010000232.1:0-9557 GCA_036403495.1 Thermoanaerobaculia bacterium | reverse complement strand
CCGATGTCCACGAAGGCGCCGAAGTTGGCCACGTTCGAGACCCGCCCTTCCAGGGCGGACGCCCCCGCCCTACCGCCCTCCCGGCCGGTTGAACTTCTTCATCAGATCCTCCACGGAAGCCGCCGGCTTGGGCTGCGGCTTCGCGGGGGGGCGGTTGCCGCCCTGGGAAGCCTGCGCGTTGCGGTCGGGACGGCCCGAGCGGCCGGCGCTTCCGGTGGCGGGGCGCCCCTCGGCGGGGGGCCGCTGGAGGGCCTTGATTGAGAGGCTGATGCGCTCGCGCTGGTAGTCGACCTCCAGCACCTTCACCTTCACGATCTCTCCCACCTTGACGGCGTCGCGGGGGTCCGCCACCCAGCGGTGGGTCAGCTCGGAGACGTGGACCAGGCCGTCGCGATGGACGCCGATGTCCACGAAGGCGCCGAAGTTGGCCACGTTCGAGACCCGCCCTTCGAGCACCATGCCGGGCTGGAGATCCTTGACCGAGGTCACGTCCGAACGCCACTCCGGCGTCCTGAACTCGGGGCGCGGGTCGCGGCCCGGGCGGAGGAGCTCGTTGCGGATGTCCTCCAGGGTGAACTTGCCGAGGTTGTGCTCGGCGTCGGCGAAGCGGCTGAAGTCGAGCTTGCCGACCAGATCGGTGTTGCCCACGAGGTTGCCGACCGGCACCTGCAGCCCCGCCGCCATCTTCTGGACCACATCGTAGCGCTCCGGATGGACGGCGGTGCGGTCGAGCGGGTTCTCCCCCTCGCGGATGCGCAGGAAGCCGGCCGACAGCTCGAAGGTCTTGGGCCCCAGGCCGGCGATCTTGAGCAGCGCCTGCCGCGAGCGGAAGGGGCCGTGGGTATCCCGGTGGTGCACGATGGCGCCGGCGATCCGCTCGGAGAGCCCGGAGACCCGCCGCAGCAGCGGCGCCGAGGCGGTGTTGAGCTCGACGCCCACCCGGTTGACCGCCCCCTCGACGGCGGTGTCGAGCTCGCGGTCGAGCGACTTCTGGTCCACGTCGTGCTGGTACTGGCCGACGCCGAGGGAGCGCGGCTCGATCTTCACCAGCTCGGCCAGCGGGTCCTGGAGCCGGCGGGCGATCGACACCGCGCCGCGCAGGGAGACGTCGAGCGTCGGCAGCTCCTCGCGGGCGACGGCCGAGGCGGAGTAGACCGAGGCGCCGGTCTCCGGCACGATCGCCACCACCACCTTCTCCAGCCCCGCCGCCTGCACGGCCTTGCGCGCGAAGGCCTCGGTCTCCCGGCTCGCCGTGCCGTTGCCCACCGCCACCGCCAGCACGCCGTGCTTCTGGATCAGCGCGACGACGGTCCGCCCGGCGCCGATCTCGTCGGCATGCGGCGGCACGGCATGGATGATGTCGGTCGCCACCACGCGGCCGGTGCCGTCGACGACCGCGAGCTTGCAGCCGGTGCGGAAGCCGGGATCGAGCCCCATCACCGGCACTTGGCCGAGCGGAGCCTGGAGGAGCAGCGCCTCGAGGTTGGCGCGGAAGACGGCGATCGCCTGCGTCTCGGCCCGCTCGCGCATCTCGGAGCGGACCTCGTTGGTGATCGAGGGGCGGAGGAGCCGCTTGTAGCCATCGGTCGTGGCCTCGCCGATCTGGCGGCCGCAGGCGGTGTCGAGCGGCAACCGCCAGGAGCGCCCCAGGCGCTCGGTCTCGCGCTCGTCGTCCACCCGCAGATCGGTGATCAGGAATCCTTCGCGCTCGCCGCGCAGGACGGCGAGCAGGCGATGGGAGGGCATGTCGCGGCCCGGTTCGTCGTACTCGAAATAGTCGCGGTACGTGGCGGCCTCGGGGTCCTTCGCCTTCTCGGGGAGGACACGCACGCGGAGCACCCCCTCGGTCGCCAGCACGCGCCGCAGCTCGGCGCGCTCGGCGGCGTTCTCGGCCAGCCGCTCGGCCAGGATGTCGCGGGCGCCGGCGAGTGCCGCCGCCGCGTCCTCCACCCCCTTCTCGGCGCTCACGAAAGGCGCCGCCAGCTCTTCGGGGAAGTCGCGCGAGACGGCGCGGGCGACCAGGGCGTCGGCCAGCGGCTCCAGCCCCTTCTCCCGGGCGATCTGGGCGCGGGTGCGCCGCTTGGGCTTGTAGGGGAGGTAGAGGTCTTCGAGGTCCTGCTTGGTGACGGCGGAGCGGATGGCGGCCTCCAGCTCGTCCGTCAGCTTCCCCTGCTCGCGGATGCTCTCCAGGATGGCGTCGCGGCGCTCGGCCAGCTCCAGGAAGTACTCCCGGCGCTTGAACAGGTTCTCGAGCTGGAGGTCCTCGAGGCCGCCCGTGGCCTCCTTGCGGTAGCGGGCCACGAAGGGGACGGTGGCCCCTTCCGCGAACAGCTCGGCGGCGGCCTGCACCTGGTGCGGCCGGCAGCTCACCTCCGAAGCGATGAGGTCGACGAAACGGGGTTCGAGAACGGCGGTCTTGCTCATGGCGGGGAGGATCTCCTTCGGACGGACGGCGTAGTTTGCCACAGGACGCCGCCGACGGCGGGAACCTTCCTCCCCTTCCCGCGTTATGTTGATCTGAAGACGTGAGCCAACCTCAATGCAACCGATGACCCTGGAACCCCTGAGCGACGCCGAGCTGATGGCCCGTGTGCGGGAGGGGGACCGCGAGGCCTTCGCCGACCTCGTCGACCGCCACAAGGACGCCGTGGTGACCTACCTCGCGCGACTGACGGCCGACCGCGACCGCGCCGAGGATCTCGCCCAGGATGCCTTCCTGCGCCTCTTCCGGGCCGCCGGCGACTACGTCGAGCAGGGGTTCCTCCGCGCCTTCCTGTTCCGGATCGCCACCAACCTGGTGCGCTCGGAGGAGCGGCGGGCGCAGCGGCAGCGGCTGCTGATGCCGTTCTTCCCTCGCGAGGAGCACGCCGAGCCGGCGGCCGCCTCCGGGCTGCTCCGCCGGGAGCTCCACCGCGAGGTCGCCGCCGCCCTGGCCCAGCTCACCCTGCGCTACCGGGTGCCCCTGGTGCTCCACGAGATCGAGGGGTGGACCTACGTGGACATCGCCCAGGAGCTCGGCTGCCGGGAGGGCACCGTGAAATCGCGCGTCCACCGCGGACGCCAGCAACTGAAGAAGAGGCTCGAACCCTACTGGAATGGAGACGCATCATGGAAGATCACCGGCTAGGGAACCTTTTGAAGGAAATGCCCCGCGAGCACGCCCGACCGGGCTTCACCGCTCGCGTGATGAACCGCCTGGACGCTCCCGAGCGGCGCGGCGCGCTGATCCCGAGGTTCGCGCTGAGCGCGGCCCTCGCCCTCTTCCTCGCCCTGACGGCCGGCGTCCTGGTCCACGCGCGGCGGGAGGCGGTCGCCACCGCCCAGGCCCGGCAGGCCCTCGCCGAGATCCGCGCCGAGCACACGCGGCTGGAGCGCGAGGTCCAGGATCTGTCGCAGCCTTCCGTCGTCTATCTGGGCGGCAACGAAGATGTCGATCTCGTTCTCGATCTTGGCCGGACCGGCGGGACGGAAGGCGCCAAACCCGCGGCCTACCACGGCGAGACGTTCTGAAAGAGAACCCAACTCTTGATCCATAGGAGAAACATCCGATGAGGAATCCAAAGGTTTTCCGCGCTGCGGCCTGGGGGCTCGCCCTCGGCCTCGGCATCCTGACCGCGGCGGCCCACGCCGACGGCGAAGGCGAGGGGCCGGGCAAACAGCCCGTGAAGAAGGTCGTGATCGTCGACCAGGATGGCAAGAAAGTCTACGAGGGCGAGGGTCCGATGATGCGCCGCGGCTATCTCGGCGTGGCCCTGACCGAGCTCTCGCCGGAGCTGCGCACCCACTTCGGAGTCGCCGGCGACGCAGGCGTGATGGTGGCCAAGGTGGAGGCCGGAAGCCCGGCGGAGAAGGCTGGCATCAAGGTCGGGGATATCGTCTCGCGGATCGACGGCAAAGAGGTCGAATCGAGCTGGGACGTCTCGGCGAAGGTGCGCCGGTTCGACGACGGCCAGCAGATCCCGGTCGAGATCTGGCGCAACGGCAAGGCCCAGAACGTCACCGTCACCATCGTCCAGAAGGAGCGGCCCGAGCTCGACATGGCTCCCTTCTTCTTCAAGGAGAAGGGGGACTTCGGGTTCAAGATGGACCCCGAGGCGTTCAAGGGGCTGAAGGACAAGGCCTTCGCCGACGGCTGGGGCCAGAAGGACGTCCAGATCCGCCACCTCGGCTCCCCCCGCGAGGCCGAGCTGGAGAAGGAGCTCAAGGCGCTGGAGAAGCGGATCGCGGAGTTGGAAAAGCAGATCAAGAAGCAGTAGGGGTGAGGTAAAGCGCCCCCGCCCGAACCCTCACCCCCGGCCCCTCTCTGGCAGCCTGTGCGGCAAAACGATCGTTGACCAGAGGGTGTAGAGACGTTCCCAGCCCGTCCACGACACCTTGTGCAGGTCACGGGGACGGCGGGACGTCTCGGCCGGAGCGGATACGGTTCAAGAGGCCGAGATCGAGGATATACAGGTTTGGGTTTGCCCTGATGAAGGGATGTGGCAGGCGTCGCGGCCAGCCCTTCGGCGGAGACGTCCCGCCGTCCCCGTGGCCTGCACAAGGTGTCGTGGACGGGCTGGGAACGTCTCTACGCCCTCCGATCCAAGGATGAATCCCGCCCTACGACTCGTCGTACGCGATCTCCATCCCCCGGATCTTCCAAGCCGAGACCGCGACCAGCACCGCCGCCAGCGCCAGCAGCCCGAGGACCGCGACCCAGGGGGCGGGGGCGTCGGAGAGGGTCGCCAGCGTCCCCTCGGAGACCGGCACCGGGCAGAGCGACTGGAGATAGTGGATGACGCTGATCTCCTTGAGCAGCGGCGGCAGCAGGAAGTGGATGCCCTCCCAGCCGAACACCACCAGCGCCGGCAGCGCCGGGCTCTTGAAGAAGAAGCCGAAGAAGAGGAAGACCGCGCCATAGCCCACGCAGGCGAGGACGGTCACCAGCAGGTAGGCGCCCAGGTGCGCCAGCCCCGGCCCGTGGGAGAAAAAATGCGACACCGCCGTGGAGTCGTGCGGCAGGTAGACGAGGACGAAGGCGATGATCGTCGCGAAGCCGAACAGGGCGCAGGAGACGATCAGCCCGGTCAGGTACTTGCCGACCACCAGCACCTCGCGGCGGATGGGCGACAGGAAGTAGTAGTGCAGGCTGCGGTCGAGCGTCTCGCGGCGGATCAGGTTGCCGAAGATGGCGACGCAACCCAGGAAGATGATGATCCGCAGGATGAACCCCTGATAGATGTGGGCGAAGAAGTTGGTGGCGCCGGCGATGTCCGCGGTGTCGCGGACGCCCCCGGGTACGATCATCCGCAGGAAGAGGATGAACAGCGGCGCCAGCGCCAGCAGGAGCAGGCCGAAGGGGCGCCGGAAGCCCTTGCGCAGCTCGAGACGGACGACGGCGCGGGTCTGGCTCCACCAGCGCCCCCAGGGAGCTCCCGCGCGTGCGGCCGGGGCCGCCGCCGTGACTGTGCCAGTGGTGATCTCGCTCACGACTTTTCTCCATTCGAGCCGATCAGGTACTGATAGACCGCGTTGACGTCGGAGTCGGCCAGCGCCACCGCCTCGACGGCGAAGCCGTTGGCGAGCACGATCTCGTTGAGGGTCAGGTAGAACTTGTCGGCGTCGCGGGTGCGCACCAGCAGCCCCTTGCCGTCCTCCAGCAGACGCGCCTCGACGACGTGGTCGGCCTCGAAGACGCGCGAGGCGAGCAGCGACGGCCGGTCGCAGCGAACCAGTACCTGCACCGGGTGCTCCTCCTCCATCTCGTCGCGCACGTCGCCGATCTCGCCCTCGGCCACGATGTAGCCGCCGTTGATCAGCACCACCTGGTCGGAGATCAGGTCGACCTCGTGCAGGATGTGGCTGGAGACGATCACGTGCAGGCCGCCGTCCGCCAGCTCGCGGAAGAGGTCGATCGCCTCGGCGCGGGCCATCGGGTCGAGGCCGTTGAGCGGCTCGTCGAGCACCATCACCGAGGGCTCGTGGGCGAGCGCCTGGGCGAGCCGGATGCGCTGACGCATCCCCTTGCTGTAGCCGGCCACCTTGCGGCCGGCCGCCTCGACCAGGTTCACCCGCTCGATCGCCTTCCACGCCATCGCCTCGGCCTGCTTCGGCGGGAAGCCGTGCACCCGCAGGTAGGCCTCGACGAACTGGTAGCCGCTCAAGCCCGGCGGGAAGGCGTCGTACTGCGAGGCGTAGCCGACCAGGCGGAAGAGCTCCTCGGGGTTGTCCGGGCCGAGGCCGAAGACCGACACCCGCCCCCGCGACGGCCGGATCAGCCCGACCAGCAAGTTCATCAGCGTCGTCTTGCCCGAGCCGTTCGGCCCCACCAGGCCGGTGATCCCCGGCGGGATCGAGAGGTTGACCCGGTTGACCCCGAGCACGTCGCCGTAGAACTTGGAGACGTTCTCGAAGGTGACCCGGCGGTCGGCGGCCGGCATCCTGTCGGCGATCATCCCGGCGGTCATCCCAGCGGTCATCGCACCACCTCGTAGGCGCGGATGCGCCGGGAGAGGAGCCAGAGGGCGAGCAGGCAGCCCGCGGCGATGGTCAGCCAGGCGGCCCAGACCGGTTGCGCGTGGAGGTCGTTGGGATCCGTCTGGCCGAACAGGCTCGCCCACACCTCGCCCATCGCGACCTGCAGTGACAGCAGCCATCCCCACCAGGTGTTGAGCGTCTCGTTGAGCGCCTTGGCGAAGCCGGTGAGCACGAAGAAGACGATCAGCAGGGAGATCCGCGCCACCGGCTTCCACTTCACCCAGGCCGAGATGGCGAGGGTGACCAGCGAGACCACCAGGATCCACGCCCAGCTCCCGATGAAGATGGCGGCGCCGATCCGCAGGTTGGAGGCCAGCCAGCCGGCCCCCTCCAGGTAGCCCTGGAAGTAGAAGAGGAGCAGCCCGGGGATCCAGGTGACGAGCGACATCAGCACCACCAGCACCGCCATCTTGCCGAGCACGTACTCGGTGCGCGAGAACGGGCGGGAGAGGTAGAGCGGCAGCCCGTTGTTGCGCAGGTCGGGCGCCACCAGGGCGGGCCCCACGAAGAGCGCCATCAGGAAGCAGAGCCAGCTCTGGAGCTCGATCCCCTTCTGGAAGAAGGTGGCGTTGATCGGCAGGTTGCGGGCCAGCTCCTGCAGGAAGGGGAGCTGGAGCGCCGCCAGGTTGTGCTTCAGGTAGATCGCCAGCAGTCCCACGAACGGCAGCAGGAAGCAGAGGGCGAAGAAGGCCACGAACAGCCGGCTGTTGAAGACGTCCTTCGCGGCGTAGCGCGGCAGGATCAGGAAGCGCGACCAGGAAGGGGTCAGTGGGCCCTGGTACCGCCCGTAGTTGCGCTCATACACGGCCATGATCGGCGACCTCCGTCTCCATCGCCTTGAGGAAGATGTCCTGCAAGGAGTCCTTCTTGTAGTCGAGCCGGCGGATCTGCACCTGCCGCTCCGCGGCCAGCCGGTAGAGGTCGCGCACCTCGACGCCGGCGGGAAGCACCAGCTTCAGCCGCTGCTTGCCGCCGGCCGCCATCTCCACCCCGAGGGCCTCGACGGCGGCGTTGAACGACGCCTCGTCGCCGCCGCGGGTCTCGAGCTCGAGGAAGCTCCGGTTGGCTTGGCGCTCCGCCTCGAGGTTGCAATAGGTGGCGACGTTCCCGCCTTTGAGCACCAGCACCTCGTCGCAGCACTCCTCGACGTCGCGTAGCAGGTGCGAGGAGAGGACGACGTTGACCTCGCCGGTGTCGCGGATGTCGTGGATCAGCTGCAGCATCCGCTCGCGGGCGGAGGGGTCGAGGCCGTTCGTGGGCTCGTCGAGGAAGAGCAGCCGCGGCCCGTGGACCAGCGCCTGCGCGAGCTTGGCGAGCTGCTTCATGCCGAGCGAGTAGCTGTCGACCGGGCGGTAGCGCGCCTCGCCCAGGCCGACATAGAACATGGTCTCGTGGGCGCGCTCCAGGGCGCGCTCCGCGGGGAGCCCGGAGACCTCCCCCATCAGCCGCACGAACCGGACTCCGGTCATGCCGCCGATGAAGGCGTCGTTCTCGGGCATGTAGCCCATCAGCCCCCGGATCTCCCGCGCGTCGGCCTTGATGTCCTTGCCGAAGATGCGGGCCGTCCCCTTGGACGGCGGGTGGAAGCCGAGGAGCGTGTGGAGAAGCGTGGTCTTGCCCGCGCCGTTCGGCCCGAGGAGGCCGATGCAGCGGCCGGACAGGGAGGCGTTCAATCCGTTGAGGATCGGACGCCCCCCGAACCGTACCTCCAGGCCCTGGAGCTCGATGACAGGTGAAGTCGACATGGTCGTTCCTTCTCTCCAGGGCCTGACCGACGGCCTAGTTGGCGGTCTCCTGCTGCCCCTGGTGCGCCCCGCCGAGCAGGCCGCCGAAGCTGGCCAGCGTGCCGAGGTTCAGACCCAGGGGGTTCTGGTTGCTGCCGGCGAAGACGATGCGGTCGGTCTCCGCGTAGGCGTAGTAGAGCGTCGGTCCCTGCCCGGCGAGCATCTTGCCGAGCGCGGCCGGACCGTGCGGGTGGCTGCCGTTGCTGTTGCTGGCGCCGCTCGGCAGCACCGCCGAGGCCGACTTCGCGATCGGCGCGATGTTCGTATACACCAGGGCCGAGACGTTCACCTGGCCGTCCGGGCCCAGGAGATCGCGGAACTTGGCCGTGGTGGCGAGCGTCACCCCGGAATCCCGGAGCTGGAGCGCCTGCGCGATCAGCGCCTGGCTCGGACCGGCGATCAGATAGCCGTCCTCGAACAGGTAGGTGATGCCGAGGCTGGCCCCCGGCGACGCGATCGAATAGTACGTCCGTCCGCCGGCCTGCTGGCTGGTGAGCTGCACCCCCGGCTTGCCGTTGGCCTTCAGCTCGGCGTCGATCTGCGTCACCGCCTTCTGGAACGTCTGCTGGAGGCGCGCCGGGTCGTAGACCTCGGCCACCAGCTTCCAGGAGGGCGTGGGCAGCAGCGGACCGTCCACCCCCATCGCGACCTCGCCGCCGAGCGGCGCGATCAGGTCGTTGCGGAGGTCGAAGCCGTGCTTGGCCTGGGCGTCGGCCAGGGCCTGCGCCAGGTCGGGCTTGATCGAGACCATCTCGTCGAGGATGCTCACCGGGCTCTTTACGACGAAAGCCGACACGAAGTTTGCGTCGGGGGAGAAGAACGACAGGCTCCCCATCGGCGCCGGCGCGGCCAGCCAGGCGGCGACACCGCGCCGCGCCTGGTCGAAGGTGAGGGCGGCGCGGGTCTCGGCCCGGCCGTCGGTCTCCCGGCGGTCGATGATGAACTGGTCGAGGTCGTAGATCCCGAGCTTCTCGGCCATCTGCTGCTCCTCGGGGGTCTTCGCCGCCTCGCCCTTCGCCACCAGCGTGTGGAGGTCGGCCGCGAACAGCCAGCCGGCGCCGTCCTGGTAGTCCTGGGCGATCCGGCCGTAGAAGGGGGTCGCCTTGAACGGATTGGCACCCCCCGCGGTCAGGGCGGCCACCTTGCGCAGCTCGGCGCCGCTCGGCGAGGCCACCAGCAGGCCGTTGTGGATCCAGAGCAGCATCGCGTCCCCCTCGGGGGCGGTCGCCGGATCGTCGACGATCAGGATCGACTTCT
>DASWQX010000231.1:0-9999 GCA_036403495.1 Thermoanaerobaculia bacterium | reverse complement strand
GCGGAGCAGCTTCCAGCTCCCCTCCAGGCGGTCCGGCTGCTCCTTGACCGCCCGCTCGAAGTCGGCGATCGCCTCGTCGATCGGTCCGGCGGCCGCCTTGGGCCCCTGGTGCCCGTCGGCCCGCCGCGCGTAGGCGGCATCCCCGGCGGCGATGGCCGCGGTGGCGGAAGTCGCGTCCGTCTGAGCGAGGAGGGGAAGGGGAAAGGCGAGGGCCGACAGGAGAATGCCGAGGCAGAGGGTCTGGCGCATGGAGAGGATTCTACGGCGATCTCTTTCCGCGCTATCATTTCCCCATGGTCGGCGACGAATCCCGTCTCCCGCTCGTCCCTCTTCCCGACGTCGTGCACTTCCCGCGCACCGAGCTGAAGCTCCACGTCCTCGATCCCTCCTATGCCCGGCTGGTCCGCGACCTCCAGGAGCTGGAGGAGGACGCGCGCTGGATCGGCGTGGTGCTGATGAAGCCCGGGCCGCGCTTCGACGCCGAGGGGCGCCCCGAGATCTTCCCCGGCGGCACCGCCGCGCGGGTGATGGATCTCGAGACCCTCCCCGACGGCCACTCCGACCTCCTGCTCTACGGCGAGTTCCGCTTCGAGCTGGAACGCGAGATCGCCGGCCCCTACCGGCAGGCGGTGGTGCGGCCGGTCGAGGAGCCCTGGCTCAACGAGCGCGACGCCGGAATCGTGGCCGTGCGCACCGCGGTCGTCCATCTCCTCCGCTCGCTCACCCGCGAGCTGGGGGACAAGCTGCCCCTCGACGTCGACGACCTCGCCTCCGCCGACACCGCCTTCGAGGAGCTGATCAACCGCGTCGCGTCCCGCGTCGACGTGCCGCTGATGCGCAAGCTCCAGCTCCTCACCGAGGCGCTCCCCGAGCGCGGGCTCTCCGTGCTGTCGATCCTCCGCTCCCGCCAGCAGGTGGTCGACATGCTCCGCCCCTTCCGCCGCCGGGGCACCGACCCCGAGCGCAACTGACGATCTCTCCCGTGCTGTCCATCCGCGATCCGGTCCACGGCTTCGTCCGCGCCGACCCGCTGGAGACCGCGCTGATCGACAGCCGGCCGGCCCAGCGGTTGCGCTTCATCCACCAGCTCGGCTTCACCTTCCTGGTCTTCCCCGGCGCCGAGCACAGCCGCTTCGGCCACGTGATCGGCGCCATGCACCTGGCGGGACGAGTCTACGACGCCCTGTGCACCAAGAGCGGCGGCATGCTCCCCGCCGGCGCCGCCGCGCCCGAACGCCGGCTGACGCGGGTGGCGGCGCTCCTCCACGACCTCGGCCACGCGCCGTTCAGCCACTCGGCCGAGGACCTCTTCGAGGGGGGGATCGACCACGAGGAGATGACCCGCCGGCTGCTCGGCAGCCCGGAGATCGAAGCGATCTTCGCCCGCCACGGCGACGGCCTCGGCACCCACGACGTCCGCCGCCTGCTCCAGGGGGGCGGCACGGCCACCGAGCGGCTGCTGGCCAAGATCGTCTCCGGCGAGCTCGACGTCGACAAGATGGACTACCTGCTGCGCGACAGCGCCTTCTGCGGCGTGCGCTACGGCACCTACGACCTCGAGCGCCTGCTCGACACCATCCTGCCGATCGAGGACCCGGAGACCGGCGAATGGGGGATCGGCGTCGAGGAGGGGGGAGTCCACGCGCTGGAGGCGCTGGTGATGGCCCGCTACTACATGTTCACCCAGGTCTACTTCAACGTCACCGGCAAGGCGCTGGAGCTCCATCTCAACGAATGGCTGGAGGAGCGCGGCATCCGCTGGTCGATGGACCCGGAGACCTTCCTGGGGCAGGATGACGTCTCGGTCTGGTCGGCGCTGCGGACCTCCGACAGCGTCCACGCCCGGGCGCTGGTCGAGCGCCGGCACTTCCCCGTCGCCTTCGAGACCCGCGAGCACCTCTCCCGCGAGGAGAAGGAACGCTTCGAATCGCTTCTCCCCGAGCTGCGAGCCCGCTTCGGACCGGGGAGCCTGCTGGTCTCGAACTCCGCCAAGGACCCCCACCGCCTGGGGCCCAGCCGCGTGCTGGTGCGCCGCTTCGACGGCTCGCTGGAGGCCATGGAGCACGCCAGCCAGTTCATCCGCCACCTCTCGCGGATCGACCGCTACCGGGTGTACACCCCGCCGCCGCTGCGGGCGGCGGTGGGGGCGGCGCTGCGGGAGAGCTGGAACACGGACTGACAGGGACGAGCACGGACGAACACGGACAAAAAACAGCCCTGTCCGTGTTCGTCTGTGTCAGTCCGTGCTCGTCCGTGTGTCCGTGTTCCTTCCCCTACCCCAGCAGATCCCCCAACGCCCCCGCCGCTTCCGGAAACCGGAACCCATACCCGAGCTCAAGCAGCCGCTTCGGCACGGCCCTCTGGCCGTGGAGGACGGCATCGGCCATCTCGCCGAGGAGGAAGCGGAGGGCGAAGCCGGGAGCGGGGGCGAAGCTCGGCCGCGAGAGCGCGCGGCCGAGGGCGCGGCTGAAATCTCGATTGGTGAGCGGCGCCGGCGCGGTCAGGTTGAAGGGGCCGTCGGCGCCGTCGCGCTCGATCAGGAAGCGGATCGCTCCCACCTCGTCCGCGACGTGGATCCAGGGGACCCACTGGCGGCCGCCGCCGAGCGGCCCGCCGGCGAGCAGCCGGAAGGGGAGCGCCATGCGCGGCAGCGCGCCCCCCTCGTCGCTGAGCACGATGCCGGTGCGCAGCACGGGGCGCCGCACGCCGAGCGCCGCCACCGCGGCCGTCGAGGCCTCCCACTCGACGCAGACACGGGCCAGGAAATCGTCGCCGGGCGGGTGCGTCTCCTCAACCACGTCGTCGCCGCAATCGCCGTAATAGCCGACCGCCGAGCCCTGGAGGAGCACCCGCGGTGGCGCCTTCGCCTGGCGGATCGCCGCCAGCACCGCGGCTCCCGAATCGATCCGGCTGGCGCGGATGCGGCGCTTCTTCTCGTCGGTCCACCGCCCGGAGGCGACGCCGTCTCCGGCGAGGTGGACGACGGCCGTGTCGGCGTCGAGGAGCTGCGCCCAGTCGCCGGCGGTCCTGCTATCCCATTTGCCTTCCCATTTGCCTTCCCAATAGACGGCGCGCGTGTTCGGCGGCAGCGGCGTCACCTTGGACGGATCGCGGCTGAGCACCACCACCTCGTGCCCCGCGCCCCCCATCTCCCGCGCCACCGCGGTGCCGATGAGCCCCGAGCCCCCCGTGATCACGATCCGCATGGGCTTCAGACCGCCGCCAGCTCCTCCTCCAGGAGCTGGCGCTGGTGGAGCTCGGCGTAGAGGCCGCCGTGGGCGATGAGCTGCGGGTGGGTGCCGCGCTCGACGATGCGACCCTGATCGAGGACCAGGATCAGGTTGGCGTCCTTCACCGTCGAGATCCGGTGCGAGACCAGGAAGACGGTGCGGCCGCGGAAGACGGTGCGCAGGTTGCCGAGGATCTGCTCCTCGGTCTGGGTGTCGACGGCCGACAGGCAGTCGTCGAGCAGCAGGATGCTGGGCTCGCGCAGCAGCGCGCGGGCGAGCGTAACCCGCTGCTTCTGGCCGCCGGAGAGGGTGAGGCCGCGCTCGCCGACCAGGGTGTCCAGCCCATTGGGGAAGGACGCGAGGTCGGAATCGAGCCCCGCCAGCCGCGCCGCCTCCAGCACCCGGTCAACCGGCGCGTCGGGACGGCCGAGGGCGATGTTCTCGTGGATGGTCGCCGAGAACAGGAAGGTCTCCTGCGGCACCATGCCGATCGCCGCGCGCAGCTTCGCCATCGGCAGGTGGCGGATGTCGACGCCGTCGACGAGCAGGGCGTCGTGCGGCGGGTCGATCAGCCGCGGGATCAGCGCCAGCAGCGTGCTCTTCCCCGAGCCGGTGCGCCCCACCACCGCCACCGTCTGCCCGGCCGGCACCATCAGGTTGATGCCGGCGAGCACCGGCACTCCCTCGCGATAGGCGAAGCTGAGGTCGCGGAAGTTGACGCTCCCCTGGATCGGGCCGGGATCGATCAGCGGCTCCTCGTCGTGGATGGCCGGCTCCGTATCCAGGATCTGGCGGATGCGAGCGAGCGAGGCGGTGCCGCGCTGGGTCAGGTTGACCACCCAGCCGATGGCGATCATCGGCCAGATCAGGCGCCCCAGGAAGAGCTGGAAGGTGACGAACTCGCCGATCGAGATCCGGTTCCGGATCACCAGCAGGCCGCCGTACATCAGCACCGCCGCGAAGCCGAGGCCGACGAAAATCTGGAGCAGCGGCTGGAACACCGTCGACCAGGCGGCGAGCCTGCGGTTGCCGTCCAGGTAACGCTCATTGATGCGGTCGAACTCGCCCTCCTCGTGGGCCTCGCGGGCGTAGGCCCGCACCACCCGCACGCCGGCGAGGTTCTCCTGCACCTTCGAGGTGACGTCCGAGAACTTCCCCTGCACGCTGGTGAACAGGGCGTGGACCCGGCGGCCGACGAAGGTGGTCGCCAGCACCACCAGCGGCGCCGGGGCGAGCGCGATCAGCATCAGCGGCACGCTGATCCGGGTCATGAAGAAGAGCGCGCCGGCGGCGGTGCAGAGGGTGCCGGCCATGTACATGATGGCCGGGCCACAGAGCATCCGCACCGCCTGGAGGTCGTTGGTCGCCCGCGCCATCAGGTCGCCCGTGGGGTAGTCGTGGAAGAAGCCGGGCGCCTGCTTCTCCAGCGCCGCGAAGTAGACGTTGCGGAGGTCGAACTCGACGTCCCGGCTCATCCCCACCAGGATCATGCGCTGGGAGTAGTTGAACACCCCCATGCCCAGCGAGAAGCCGACGATGAGGCCGGCGTAGCCGAGCAGGGCGATGAACGAGGAGCCGTGGCGGATGGCATCGATCGCGTGGCCGACCAGCAGTGGGCTGGCGAGCCCCAGCAGCGTTGCGGCGACGACGGTGGCCAGGCCGATCGCCAGCTTGCGGCGATGGGGTCGGAGATAGGGCCAGAGGTATCTGAGTCGCTTGAACAAGGCATGGGCTCCCGGGCGGCAAGAATATCACCGCCGGAAGCCCGGGAAGGCGCGAGGCCCAAGGCTCAGCGGCGCCAGTAGCCGCCGTAGTAGTAGGGGTGACGATGGCGGTAGATCACGCGCGGGCCGACCCAGACCGCCCGCGGATAGGGCGGGACGACCCAGGAGCCGCCGACCCAACCGTAGCGGCGGCCCTCCCAGCGCCAGTAGCCGGGGACCCACACGTGGCGCGGGCCGGGGCGGACGATCACCCGCTCCTGGCGGATCGGCGGCAGCGGGGCGTAGACCCGGACTCCCGCGCGGTTGTAGCGGCTGTAGGCGGAGGCCGCCGGGGTGAAGGCGAAGACGGAGGCCATCATCGTCAAGGCGACGGCGAAGGCGGCGATTCTCTTTGCATTCATGGTGTTGGTTTCCTCCTGCCCCCAGAAACCCTCGCGGGGGCGACTTCCTGCGGGAGGCTTCAATTTCCGAGCCAACTCCCGGCGCCGAGGAAGACGCCCGATCTTTCCGCCGTTTTCGTCCTCTGTCGAGGACGGAAACGCGCTGAAACAATGTTGGAGCCCGAAAAACTCTGTATAAGCCCGAAAAACATTGTTCGAGCCCGAAAAACACAGTTAAAGTCCGGATATCACTGTCAAAGCCCGAACTGCACTGCTAAAGCCCGAAGGACACTGTTAAAGCCCGAAAATCAATGTCCGAAGCCTTAGTGGGCGTCCGCGGCCACCGGCTGCATCATCAGGCGGACGAGGCGCCACTTGCCGTCGGATTCGTGGCGCCAGAGCGCGGCGTAGCGGCCGTCGTAGGCCTGCTTCGGCTTCCCCTTCTCGCCGGCCACCTGGTGATAGGTCCCCCAGAGGTCGGCGGAGTCGCCGTGGACCGCCACCAGGTCGGTGGTGACCGCCACGGACTCGACCTCGGTGGCGCCGACCAGGGGGACCAGGAAGCTCCGGATCGCCTCCGGGCCCCGCAGCGGCGCCAGCCCCGGCAGCAGGAGCTCCCCCTCCTTCGCATACCAGCCGGCGACCGCCTCCGGGTTCGCCTCCTTCAGCGTCGCCGCGTAGCCGCGCATGGCCTGCTCGACCGCCTCGCGGCCGGCGGCGGGCTCCTCGGCGCGGACGGCGGGCGCCAGGACGAGCATCGCAAGAACGACGGGAACGAACGAGATCCGCTTGGACATCCTGGAACCTCCCGTGGGTAAGGAGGTCTACCGTACTACGGAATCGCCGCCAGCACGGCGCGGGCGCCCGCCGGATGGAGCGGCGCCTCGGCGCCGTCCACTTCCAGGACCCCTTCGAGGCGGAGGATCGGGCGCCCTTCCAGCACGTACTTGGCCTCGTAGTTGGTGCGCGGCCCCTCGTCCCAGGGGCGGTCGCGGCGGGCCAGGCGGAGGCCGGGGTAGCCGGCGAGCAGCTCCGCCACCTGCTCCCCGTAGTCGAGGAAGTCGGTGGCGAAGGAGAAGCTTCCTCCCCGCCGGAGGAGGCGGAAGACGAGGTCGACCGTCTCGGGATCGAACAGCCGGCGCTTGTGGTGGCGAAGCTTGGGCCAGGGGTCGGGGAAGTAGACGTGGAGGGCCGCGGCGAAGCCGGGGGGGAGCACGGCGCAGGCGAGGTAGAGGGCGTCGCCGCGCAGCGCCAGCCAGTTGGTCAGGCCATGGCGGCGGGCGCGCTCGACGAAAATGCCGTGATACTCGCCCGCCACCTCGATGCCGAGGAACCGGCGGCCGGCCTCCTCGCGGCAGCGGCGCAGGAGATAGCGCCCCTTGCCGAAGCCGATCTCGACTTCCCAGTCGGCGGTTCCGGCCACAAGCGCGTCGAGGGGGAGCGGGGCCGCGAGGGTGACGAGCGTCGGGTCTCCGGCGGCGGTCGAGATCGTCGCCGGCTGGATCACAGAAGGTCCCCGCGGCCGCGGGCGGCGAGCTCGGCCACCAGCTTGCGGACCTCCTGCGAGCGCGATTTCGGCATCACCAGCACGGCGTCCCCGGTACGCACCACGACCAGCCCCTCCACCCCCAGCACGGCGATCGTCCCCTGGTCGGCGAACAGGAGGTTCCCCTGGGCCTCGACGGCCAGGGTGTCGCCGCGGCCGGTGTTGCCTTGCGGGCCGGCCGGCAGGATCTCGTCGAGCGCTTCCCAGGAGCCGAGGTCGCTCCAGCCACAGTCGAGAGGGAGGGTGGCGATGCCCTCGAGCTTCTCCATGATCGCGTAGTCGATCGAGTCGGCCGGGAGACGCGCGTAGAGCTCGCGCAGCCGTTCCGGAGCGGCGGCGATCGCCTCCAGCCCGCGCGAGAGCTCCGGCTGGTGAGCGGCCACGAGGTCGAGCAGCGTCGTGCCGCGGAAGAGGAAGATGCCGGCGTTCCAGAGATAGTTGCCCGATTCCAGGAAGCGCCGGGCGTTCTCCTCCGAGGGCTTCTCGACGAAGCGGCGCACGAGCCGCACGTCCCCGGGGTCCGGATCGGGCTCCAGCTCCCGCGGCTGCAATTCAAGATAGCCGTAGCCGGTCTCGGCCCAGCGCGGCACCACCCCCAGGGTCATCACGCGGTCCTCCCGCTCGACCACCGCCGCCGCCTGCTCCAGGGCGCCGCGGAAGGCGGCGGGGTCCCCCATCCGGTGGTCGGCCGGGAGCACCGCCACCACCTCGCGCCGCGCCGCCTCCGGCATCGAGCGCACCGACCAGGCGATGGCGGGGGCCGTGTTGCGACCCTCTGGCTCGGCCAGGATCTGCTCCGGCGGCACCTCCGGCAGGTCCCGGCGGACCGCCTCGGCCAGCGCCTCGGTGGTGCACACCCAGACCGCCTCGGGGCCGATCACCGGCGCCAGCCGCTCCAGGGTGTCGCGCAGGAGCGTCCGCTCCCCTTCCAGGGCCAGGAGCTGCTTGGGGCGCGACTTGCGCGACAGCGGCCAGAAGCGCGTGCCGCTGCCACCCGCCAGGATCAGCGCCCGCATCCGCGCCCTCCGTTCGTCGATCCGGTCCTCTCTCGCATGGCGGCGGAGTATATCCGCCCTGCATTTGAGCCGCGCGCGCCTGCCCCGGTTTTCCGTCGTGACGGCACTATGGCAGGGATGACCTGAAATTCGTTGTTCCTCATCGAACCTTTTTGTCTGGGAGAATGATTAGCTATGCTTAAGAAAACAATCGTCGCTTCCACGATCGTCCTCGGTCTTTCCCTTTCGGGTCTCGCGCAGGCGGCACCCTTGAGCTGGACGCCGGGGCCGGGCCTGATCGCCGAGCTATCCCGCTGGTGGGACCTCCTCCCGGGCGGGCAGCAGGCTGCCGCCTCGCGGTCGGCATGGGACTCGACGAAGAACGGTTGCGGCATCGACCCGAACGACTCGCAGCTCTGCGCTCCCAAGCCGGCTTCCGGTCGGACGCCGGCCGCTCCCCACGCCGGCGCGCCGGCCAGGAGAACGGCCGGGTAGGCCGCCTACTCCTCGCCCAGCTCCATCCCCATGATGTGGAATCCGGAGTCGACGTAGACCGTCTCGCCGGTGATCCCGCCGGCGAGCGGTGAGAGGAGGAAGAGGCCGAGGTTGCCGACCTCCTCGTGGGTGACGTTGCGGCCGAGCGGGGCGATGCCGGCGACTTTGTTGAACATCTTCATGAAGCCGGGGATCGAGCGGGCGGCGACGGTGCGCACCGGGCCGGCCGAAACGGCGTTGACCCGCACCCCCTTCTTGCCCAGCTCGTAGGCGAGGTAGCGGACGCTCGCCTCGAGCGCGCTCTTGGCGATGCCCATGACGTTGTACTTGGGGACCACCTTCTCGGCCGCGTAGTAGGTGAGGGTGACGATCGAGCCCCCCGCGCTGAGCAGCGGCTCGGCCTCGCGGGCGACCGCGACCAGCGAATAGGCGGAGATGTCGAGCGCCGTCCGCCAGTCCTCGCGGGTGGTCTCGATGTAGCGCCCGTCCATGGCCGCCCGCGGGGCGAAGCCGATCGAGTGGACGACGAAGTCGAGGCTCCCCCAGGCGCCCTGGAGGTCGGCGAAGGTGGCCCTGAGCTCGTCGTCGCTGGTGACGTCGCACTGGGAGAGGCGGGTCCCCGGCCAGTCGCGGGTGAGCTTCTCCAGGTCGTCGCGCAGCCGCTCCCCCTGGTAGCTGAACGCCAGCTCGGCCCCCGCCGCGTGCAGCCGCTCGGCGATCGCCCATCCCAGGCTCCGCGAGTTCGCGACGCCCATCACCAGTCCACGCTTGCCCTGCAGGTCAATTTCGATCATGGCGGCGTATGTTATCCGATCCGCCCGGCGGCGGGCCTCGGGTATGATCGGCCTTCTCATGCACCCCTTCGAGCTGACCCGCGCGCTGATCGACATCGACTCGACCACCGGCCGGGAGGGAGAGGTCGGCGACTTCCTCTTCCGGACCCTGGAGGAGCTGGCCCGGGCCTCCGGCGGCGCGGTCGAGCGGATGGCGGTCGAGGAGGGGCGCTTCAACGTCTTCGCCTCCTGGGGCGAGCCGGCGGTGGTGCTCTCGACCCACATGGATACGGTGCCGCCGTTCTTCCCGTCGTCCGAGGATGACGAATTCCTTTACGGCCGGGGGGCGTGCGACACCAAGGGGGGAATCGCCGCCATGCTCCAGGCCGCCCGGGAGCTGCTGGATGAGGGTGTGCGCGGCTTCGGCCTCCTCTTCGTCGTCGGGGAGGAGACGGACAGCCTCGGCGCCCAGGTGGCCAACCGCCAGCCGCGCGGAGCCCGCTACCTGATCAACGGCGAGCCCACGGAGAACCGGCTGGCCCTGGGCTCGAAGGGGTACCTCTACCTGCGAATCGAGGCCGACGGCCGGGCCGCCCACTCGGCCTATCCGGAGCTGGGCGACTCGGCCGTCGACAAGCTCCTGGAAGTCCTCGCCCGGCTGCGGAGCCTCTCCCTGCCCACCGATCCCATCCTGGGAGATACGACGATCAACGTCGGCACCCTCTCCGGCGGCCGGGCCCCCAACGTGGTGGCGGACCACGCGCGGGCCGAGGTGACCCTGCGCACCGTGGGCGAGACGGCGGACCTGCGGCGGCGGATCGCGGCGGCCGTCCACGCCGTCCCCGGGGTGCACATC
>DASWQX010000230.1:0-1539 GCA_036403495.1 Thermoanaerobaculia bacterium | reverse complement strand
GCGATGATGGCGACGATCAAGTCGGTGAACGAGTAGAGGGAAGGGAAAGAAGCCCCTCACCTCCCCGGCCCTCCTCTCCCAGGCCGGGGTGGGTGGAGGGCTGGGAGAGGGGGCCAGGGGGTGAGGGCCTACTTGCCGCAGGGCTCGCGAATAGGGCAATCCAGCACCCTGAGAGGTAGGGACAACGCTCGCGGTACCTCACTTTTCTGTGGACAAGGAGACCGTACGTGAGAAACAGAACGATCCTGATTCTGCTCGGCTTGTCGCTCCTTCTCGGCTTCGCCCCTCTCTCGGCCGCCACCGTGATCCAGCACGGCATCGACGTCTTCACCACTTCGGACAATGGCAAGACCTTCTATGACTTCTCTTACACCCCCATCCCCGCCGGCTTCTTCTGCGCGGGCTCCAAGGCTTTCACCGGCAAGGTGGCCTTGAAGGGCCTGCCGATCGCGACGGAGCCCGCGGGTCTGCTCGGGAGCGCCGACACGATCGTCGAGCGGCTCGACAACGCCGCCTTCGACAAGAAGGGGATCGCCACGACGCGGATCCAGTTCCGGGCCCTGTCGCTGGTGAGCAGCGCCCCGATCAAGACCTCCTGCGGAGATTTCCACGTCTACGTCACCCTCGCCGGCAAGCAGCGGGTGACGACGATGAGCATCTTCCGCACCCAGGAAGGTGGCGGTGACTTCGCCGCTCCCCTCGCGGTGGACGGGCGCATGACGTTCATCCCGGTGAAACCGCCGACGGGCAAGAGCGCGCGGAAGCTGGAGCTCACGCAGAGCTTCACCTTCCCCGGCAACCGTCTGCCCTGGAGCCTCGTGGCGGCGGACGCGCCGGCGAAGAAGCTCAGCGTCGTGAAAGTGGACACCAACGGCGACCTGATCCCGGACACCCTGCTTCCGGGCACCTCGAACTTCTCGGCGGGCCAGTTGCCGGAATTCTTCCTCGCCAAGCAGGCCTGCTCCTGCTGTCCGACGCAGTCATGCCACACCCTGAGTGGGCAGTATCACTGCGTCGCCGGGCCGTCCTGCCCGGGAGTGCCTTCCTGCTGCTAGCCCTCCCCGGGGCGGCGGACTACTCCTTGTCCGCCTCCCCGCCGTCCTCCTCGCGGTTGAAGCAGCGCGGCTCCACCCAGACCCGGCCGTCCCGGGCGGCGAGGAAGTGGGCGGCCTCGGGTCCCCAGGTGCCGGCGGGGTAAATCGGCAGGTCGGAGTGCCCCTGGTCCTCCCAGTATTCGAGGATCGGCATGACGATCTTCCACGCCTCCTCCACCTGGTCGCGGCGCATGAACTGCGAGGCGTCGCCGTTGATGACGTCGAGCAGCAGCGTCTCGTAAGCCTCGGGCTCCGGCATCTTGAACGCCTCTTTGTAGCTGAACTCAGTTTCGACGGCGGCCAGGCGCATGTTCGAGCCCGGGCGCTTGGCCTGGAAGCGGAGGGCGATGCTCTCCTGCGGCTGGATGCAGAGCAGCAGCCGGTTTGGCTCCATCTCGCCGATCGCCGAGGCGGGGAACGACTGGTGCGGCACCGGCCGGAACTG
>DASWQX010000229.1:0-6123 GCA_036403495.1 Thermoanaerobaculia bacterium | reverse complement strand
GGCTTCTGACGGACGACGCCGCCGGTGCTGGTGCGGTTGCCCGCCGTCAGCTCGGCGCCGGTGACGCCGTCGAGGATGATCCGCCGCGGACCGTCGGAAGTGAAGTCTTCGCTGGCGTTAGCGGCGGTGAACAGGCCGGGGAACGGCCCGTCCGGGGAGATGCCGTCGAACGACGCGGCGGCCGGCGTGGCCGCGACGCTGAAGGCGTTGGCGGCGGCGCTATGGCCGCGGGTGGCGCCGGGGGTCGCCAGGGTGTCGTCGAGCACGCCCCGGAAGACGATGAGGTTGAACATCGGGGTGCTCGAGGTGGTGCCGGACGCGAACTTGTCGATCAGCAGGCGCTCGCCGGTGAAGGTGCCGCCGCCGATGAACTCGATCGGGAAGTCGTCGCCGCCGGTGCCGTCCTGCGTGTCGGTGCTGGCGTCGAAGATGGTGGTCAGGCCACCATCCATGTCGTAGAGATCGAAGTCGGTCGACGCGAAGCCGTTGGCGATGTCGTAGTGCTCGGCCCAGATGAGGAGCGGCGGGTTGCCGCCGGCGCCCGTGACCAGGATCGAGTTGCCGCCGTCGCCGAAGTCGTGCAGGTTGGCCCCGGCGAGCGGGGCAGGGTCCGCGGCCGCGCTGGCAAGGAAGTCCCCCTCCCACGTCCCCGAGGTGTCGTCGTCCACGTTGCCCTCGTTGCCGGCGGAAGAGAAGTAAAGGACGCCGGCGCCGGTGACGGTGTTGACCGCCTGCGCCACCGGGCCGTCCTCGAACGGCGACTCGTCGAAGTAGATGACGTCGTCGACGATGATGTTGCAGCCGGAGGTGGCGAGGTCGAGGATGTTCTGCGCGAACTGCGCCTCGGAGGTGTCCGCGGTCGCAAAGCCGAGCGCCGCGCCGGGAGCGAGGTCGTGGATAATCTCGAGCATCGCCGTGCCCTCGTCGCCGGAACCGGCCTGGCCCGGCAGCACCGCGACCGTCGGCGGCAGGTCGCCGCTCCCCTCGACCGTGGCCAGGGAGTCGACGCCGTCCGACAGCGCGCAGACCTTCACGCCGGTGCCGTCGGTCCCGAAGAAGCCCCGCGCCTCATCGGCGCCGTGGGCCTTGTCGCCCTCGGAGGTGTTGATCTTCTCCTTCAGGTTCGGGATGTCCTGGCGGACCCGGAGCACGTCCGAAAGCCCCGCGAGGGTCTCGAGGTCCTGGAGGTGTACGCGGGCGCGGATCACCCGGTGGGCGACGCTCTTGGCCTTGACGTCGCCGCCCAGCGCCATGATCTGGTTGATCACCGGCTTCATGCCGGCGGCGGAGGTGAGCACGACGTCGACCGGCACCCGGCCGTCGGCTTCCGGCTTGACGAAGCGGAAGGAGGTCAACGGCGCGAGGCGGGAGTCGTTGCGCTGGTGCAGCAGCCCCATGAAGAGGCGCGAATCGATCTTCTTCTGCATCGCGCTCTTCGAGATCTTGATGCTCCGGATCGCCTGCATCTGCGGTACGGCGCTGGCCGCGAGCTTGGGGGCCGCGAGCTTGGGGGCCGCCGCGGCAGGGGGCGCGGCCCACAGGCCGGCCGGCAGAAGGGCGAGGGCCAACACGACGAAGATGAATGGACGCGAAACTCTCTGGACCATAGATTACCCCTTGTCGAGACGGACCGAAGGTCAGACGGCAAACGAAACCGATCGAGCGTGAACCTGCAAAGGCGTCCTGAGAACCGCAAATCGATAAATTTCAAGAGAGACTAAGCGACCCTACGCGAGCTTGCGGCCCCAAGTCAAGGGCTCCGCTGGCGCTTCGCGGCGGAAAGCCGCAAGATACCCCCCACCAGAAGCCCGGTACCTTTGCCGGACGCCGTCCGGAGGAGACGCCATTGGCCACCGCAAGCCCGAATCGCCGGCAGACCGGCCCGCGAGCGCCCGAACCCCAGCTCGTCCGCGGCCTCGGCACCTGGGACGGAGCCCTGCTCACCGTCGGCTCGATCGTCGGCACCGGCATCTTCATCACCACGGCGGACATGGCGAAGGTGCTCCCCCACCCGGGTCTCATCCTCCTCGTCTGGCTCGCCGGCGGCCTGCTGACGCTCGCCGGCGCGCTCACCTACGGCGAGCTGGGAGCGATGTTCCCGCGCGCCGGCGGCCTCTACCACTACGTCCGCGAGGCCTACGGGCCGCTCTGGGGGTTCCTCTACGGCTGGACGGCCTTCCTGGTCATCATGTCGGGGGGGATCGCCGCTCTCGGCGTCGCCTTCGGCGAATACCTGGGGAGCTTCGTCCCCTTCTTCGCCACCCAGCACATCCTGCTGAAGGTCCCGGTCGCCTCCTGGACGTGGACGCTCTCCGGCGGCCAGGTCGCGGCCGTCGCCGCCATCCTCCTGCTCACCGCCGTCAACCACCTCGGCCTCAAGGAGGGGGCCTGGACGCAGAACGCCCTGACGGTGATCAAGATCGGCTCCATCGTGGCCTTCGCGGCGTTCGGCCTGCTGGTGCCGGCCAAGGTCGCGCCCCACCTCACCGGAGCGGTCGGCGTCATCCCCGGCGGCCTGCTCGCCGCCTTTGGAGTGGCGATGATCGCGGCGCTCTGGACCTACGACGGCTGGTACGGCCTCACCTGCTCGGCGGGCGAGGTGCGCGATCCGGGGCGCAGCCTCCCCCGCGGCCTGATCCTCGGCACCGCCGGGGTGACCCTGCTCTACCTGCTGCTGAACCTGGTCTATGTGCGCGCCCTGGACATCCCCGGCATGGCGGCCACGCCGCGCATCGCCGAGACGGCGGCGGCGGTCCTCTTCGGCCCCGGCGCGGCGCGGCTGATCTCGCTGGCGGTGCTGATCTCGACCTTCGGCTGCCTCTCCGCGACGATCCTCTACAGCTCGCGCATCTACCTGCCGATGGCCGAGGACGGCCTCTTCTTCCGCTCGCTCGCCCGCGTCGATCCCAAGTACCGGACGCCGGTCGCCTGCCTCTGGGCGCAGACCGCCTGGTCGCTGGTGCTCACCCTCTCGGGGAGCTACTCGCAGCTCTATACCTACGCCGTGTTCGCGGGGATCGTCTTCCACGCCATGATCGCCACCGCCGTCTTCATCCTCCGCCGCACCCGGCCGGAGGTCCCCCGCCCCTACCGCACCTGGGGCTACCCGGTGGTGCCGGCGCTGTTCATCCTCGCCTGCCTGCTGCTGATCGGGAACACCCTGAAGGAGAGCCCCTTCGAATCGCTCGCCGGCCTCGGCCTGGTGGCCCTCGGGCTGCCGGCGTACTGGATGTTCCGGAAGCGGAACGCAGGGACCTCACCTTGAGTCCCGGACATATTTGTCCGATACTTGCCTCGTGAAGGGTTCCGAGCTCGACGAGTAGGAGTTGGCCATGGCCCATGAGTTCGCATATCCCGTAACCCTGATTCCCGATGCCGCCGACGGCGGGTTCGTCGTGACGTTCCAGGATTTTCCGGAAGCCATCACCCAGGGCGAGACGACGGCGGAGGCTCTCACCGAAGCCGCGGACGCGCTGGCGGAGGCCATCGCGGGACGCATCCGGCGAGGGGAGTCGATTCCCGAGCCCTCTTCGGCGGAAAATCGACCGGCCGTTCCAGTTCCAGCGCAGATCGCCGCCAAGGCGGCGCTCTATCTGGCCCTCCAGGAGAACGGGGTCAGCAGGTCCGAGCTCGCGAGCCGGCTGGGGTGTGATGAAAAGGAAGTCCGCAGACTGCTCGACCCGCGCCATCCCTCCAAGCTTCCCCGCATTCAGAAGGCTCTGGCGGCCCTCGGGAAGGGTCTCAGCGTTCGACTGGTGGACGAGGCGGCGTAGGTTCGTCGGCCGGGCGGGTGTTTTCCCGCTCCTTCGGCCTAGAATCCCAGGCAATCCGACGGCTCGGACGGCCGTCCCGAATCCATCGACTGGAGGACATCACGTGAAACTGACCTTTGGAATGCTCGCGCTCGCAGGTCTCCTGACGGCTGGTGCTGCCCTGGCGGCGCCTCCCAGCGCGTATAAGGGGGGAGCCGAGAAGAAGGACGAAGCGGTCAAGACCAGCCAGAAGACCGGCGTCCCCGAGAAGGATGCCAAGGCCGACGACAAGAAGGGCGACAAGAAGAAGGACGGCAAGCCCGAGGAGAAGAAGGGGAGCATGACCGCCTCCACCTTCGCCGGCCTGGAGCTCCGCAACATCGGCCCGGCCACCGTCGGCGGCCGCATCGTCGACCTCGCCGTCGATCCCCGCACCCCCACCACCTGGTACGTGGCCGCGGCCTCCGGCGGCGTCTGGAAGACCGTCAACGCCGGCACCACCTGGACCCCGATCTTCGAGGGGCAGGGCTCCTTCTCGATCGGCTGCATCACCATCGATCCCAGGAATCCGCTGGTGATCTGGGTCGGCTCGGGCGAGAACAACAGCCAGCGCAGCGTCTCCTACGGCGACGGCCTCTACAAGTCGACCGACGGCGGCAAGAGCTGGGACAACGTCGGGCTGAAGAAGTCCGAGCACATCGGCAAGGTCGTCATCGATCCCCGCGACTCGAACACCGTCTACGTCGCCGCCCAGGGCCCGCTCTGGGCGCCCGGCGGCGATCGCGGCCTCTACAAGACCACCGACGGCGGCAAGACCTGGAAGGCTGTGCTGACGATCAGCGAGAACACCGGCGTCACCGACGTCGCGCTCGATCCCCGCAACCCGGACACCGTCTACGCCGCCACCTACCAGCGCCGCCGCCATATCTGGACGCTGATCGACGGCGGCCCCGAAGGGGGGATCCAGAAGTCCACCGACGGCGGCGCCACCTGGAAGAAGCTGGCCGGCGGCCTGCCGCGCGGCGACGTCGGCCGCATCGGCCTCGCCGTCGCCCCCTCCAAGCCCGACACCGTCTACGCCCTCGTCGAGGCGGCCGGCAAGACCGGCGGCTTCTTCCGCTCCACCGACGGCGGCGGCAACTGGGAGAAGCGCAGCGACACCGGCTCCAGCAGCCCGCAGTACTACCAGGAGATCTTCGTCGATCCCGAGAACGCCGACCGCATCTACTCGATGGACACCTTCCTGGCGGTTTCCGAGAACGGCGGCGAGGAGTTCCACCCTCTCGGCGAGAAGGACAAGCACGTCGACAACCACGTCATCTGGATCGATCCCGCCAACCGCGACCACCTGCTGGTGGGTTGCGACGGCGGCCTCTACCAGAGCTGGGACCGCGGCCAGGACTGGGAGTTCAAGAGCAACCTGCCGATCGCCCAGTTCTACCGGGTGAGCCTCAACAACGCCAAGCCCTTCTACGAGGTGTTCGGCGGCACCCAGGACAACTTCAGCCTCGGCGGCCCCTCGCGGACGATCAACAACAACGGCATTCGCAACTCCGACTGGTTCGTCACCCAGGGCGGCGACGGCTTCCAGTCGCAGGCCGACCCGGAGGACCCGGACACCGTCTACGCCGAGGCGCAGTACGGCGCCCTGGTGCGCTACGACCGCAAGACCGGCGAGCAGCTCTACATCCAGCCGCAGCCGGGGCGCGGCGAGCCCGCCCTGCGCTGGAACTGGGACTCCCCCATCATCGTCAGCCCGCACTCCCACACCCGCCTCTACTTCGCCGCCAACAAGCTGTTCAAGAGCGACGACCGCGGCGCCTCCTGGAAGGCGGTGAGCCCCGACCTCACCCGCCAGGTCGATCGCCACAAGCTCAAGGTGATGGGACGGGTCTGGGGGGTCGACGCCGTTGCCTACAACAGCTCGACCTCGTTCTACGGCAACATCGTCGCCCTCAACGAGTCGCCGGTGAAGGCCGGCCTGCTCTACGTCGGCACCGACGACGGACTGGTGCAGGTCAGCGAGGACGACGGCGGCGCCTGGCGCAAAATCGACAAGTTCCCCGGCGTGCCCGACAGCACCTACGTCTCCGACCTCGAGGCCTCCGCGACCGACGCCAACACCGTCTTCGCGGCCTTCAACAACATGCAGATGGGCGACTTCAAGCCCTACCTGCTGAAGAGCGCCGACCGCGGCAAGAGCTGGACCTCGATCGCCGGCGACCTCCCCGAACGCGGCTCGGTGTGGACGGTGGCGCAGGACTTCGTCAACCCCGACCTCCTCTTCGCCGGCACCGAGTTCGGCCTCTACTTCACCACCGACGGCGGCCACAAGTGGATCAAGTTCGACAGCCTGCCGGTGACCGCCGTG
>DASWQX010000228.1:0-12738 GCA_036403495.1 Thermoanaerobaculia bacterium | reverse complement strand
CAGTCGTGCTGGAGAAGAGAGACGCAGGCCTGGTGGACCGCCACCAGCGAGGTCGAAGAGGCGCTCTGGATGGTGACGCTCGGCCCCTTCAGGTTCAGCTTGTAGGAGACCCGCGAGGTGACCGGGTCCTTGTCGTTGCCCAGCGAGGCCTGCAGGGTGTCGACGGAGGCGACCAGCTCCATGTGCGGGAGCAGGTTCATGATCATGTAGGTGTTCATGCTCAGCCCCGCGTACACCCCCACCAGGCCGGGGAAGCGCTCGGCGTCCCAGCCGGCGTGCTCCAGCGCCTCCCACGAGCACTCGAGGAAGAGCCGGTGCTGCGGGTCCATCAGCTCGACCTCGCGCGGGTTGAGGCCGAAGAAGGAGGCGTCGAAGAGGTCGACGTCGCCCAGGATCCCCTTGGCCCGCACGTAGTTCGGGTTGTCGACCATGGCGGGGTCGACGCCGGCCGCCAGCAGCTCCTCGGCGGTGAAGAAGGTGATCCCCTCGCGCCCGCCGGCGACGTTGCGCCAGAGCTCCTCGACCCCCTTGGCGCCGGGGAAGCGGCCGGCCATGCCGACGATGGCGATGTCGCCGGCGGTGTCGGGATTGCCGCCGCGGCGGGCCCGGCGGGCCTGCGCGGCCGCCGCCAGCGCCGCCGCCGCCCCCGTCGCGGCCTCCTCGCCCGCTCCCGCGGCGCCCGAGAGGTGGCGCGCCAGCGAGGACACGGTGGGGTACTGGAAGAGCTCGATCAGCGAGACCTCCCGCCCCAGCGCCTCCTTGAGCCGGGCGTGGACCTTGGCCATGCGCAGCGAGTGGCCGCCGAGGTCGAAGAAGTTGTCGTCGACGCCGACCGTCTCGACCTTGAGCTCCTCCTGCCAGACGGCGGTGATGGTGCGCTCGAGCTCGCTGCGCGGCGCGCTGTAGGCGCTCGCCAGCGCCGGGCGGGCGCGGTCCGGGGCGGGGAGGAGGGCGCGGTCGACCTTGCCGTTGACGGTGAGCGGCAGGGCGGGGAGGGTGACCAGCGCCCCCGGCACCATGTAGTCCGGCAGCCGCTCGCGCAGGTAGGCGAAGAGCTCGCCCGCGGTGGGCGGCGCCGCGGCCTCCTCCGGCACCAGGTAGGCCACAAGCTGGGGCTCGCCGCTGTCGGTGCGCACGATGACGAAGCTCTCCTTGACTAAGCGGTGGAGGGCGAGCACCGACTCCACCTCGGCCAGCTCGATGCGGTAGCCGCGCAGCTTGACCTGCTGGTCGACGCGGCCGAGGTAGATCAGCTCGCCGTCCGAGCGGGTGAGGCCGAGGTCGCCGGTGCGGTACATGCGCGCGCCGGTGTCCCAGGGATCGGGGAGGAAGCGCTCAGCGGTCGCTCCGGAATCCCCCAGATAGCCGCGGGCGAGCCCGTCGCCGGCGACGAAGATCTCCCCCGGGCAGCCGACCGGCAGCGGCTGGAAGTGGCGGTCGAGCAGGTAGACCCGGTGGTTCATCAGCGGCTTGCCGATCGGCGGGATCGAGCCGGGCGCCAGGTCGGCCGGCACCAGGGTGTGGCAGGTCGAGCAGACGCTGGTCTCGGTCAGGCCGTAGCCGTTGACGATCCGCACGCTGCCCAGGATCTTGTCGACGTCGCCGGCCGACAGCGCCTCGCCGCCGACCAGGATCAGCCGCAGCCGCGGCAGCCGGTCGTGGCGGGCGTTGAGGCTCGCCATCATCGACGGCACGGTGGAGACGATAGAGATGCCGTGGCGCTCGATCAGCGCGGTCAGGGCGGAGATGTCGAGCAGCTCGGCGCGATCGGGGAGCACCAGGGTGCCGCCGGCGCAGAGCAGCGGGAAGATCTCGCCGACGAAGCTGGCGAAGCCGACCGCGGTCAGCGGCAGGATGCGGTCCGCCGGCTCCGGCCGGTAGCTGTCGAGGAACGAGGCGACCAGGTTGACCAGGTTGCGGTGGGTGAGCAGGACCCCCTTGGGAGCCCCGGTCGAGCCCGAGGTGTAGATGACGCAGGCGAGGTTGGCCGCCAGCGCGACCAGCGGCAGCGGCGTGCTCTCCTCGGCGTCGATCGCCGCCGCCGCGGCGTCGAGCGCGAGGATCGCCGGCCCGGCCTCGCCCACGGTGGCGACAGGCCAGAGCCGCTCCTCGGTGACGACGTGCTCGATGCCGGCGCTGTCGAGCAGCGCGGCGATCCGCCCGCGCGGGGTCTCGGGGTCGATCGGCAGGTAGGCGCCCCCCGCCTTGAGCACGGCGATCAGCCCCACCATCAGCGCGGGCGAGCGCTCCAGGCAGACGGCGACCCGGGTGCAGCGGCCGACCCCGCGGGCGCGCAGGTGGCGGGCCAGGCGGTTGGCCCGGGCGTCGAGCTCGCCGTAGGTGAGCGCCTCGCCGCCGGAGATCACGGCCACGGCGTCCGGGCTCTTCGCCGCCTGCTCGGCGAGCAGCTCGGGCAGGGTGGCCTCGTGCCGGTACTCGACCCCGGTGTCGTTCCACACCGCGGTGAGCTGGCGCTCCTCCTCCGGGGTGATCAGCGGCAGCTCGGAGACCGGCGCCGCCGGCGCCGCCACGATGCCGGCGAGCAGCCGCTCGAAGTGGCGCCCCCAGCGGGCGACGGTGGCGGCGTCGAAGAGCTGGACGTTGTAGTCGAAGGAGGCGACGAAGGCCTCCCCCACCTCGCCCATGGTGAGGGTGAGGTCGAACTGGGCGATCCGCTGCTCCAGCGGCACCACCTCCAAGCGGAGCCCGCCGACGTCGGCGTGGGCCCCCGGCTCGCCCAGGGCGCAGGCGGTCAGCTCCTGGCCGTCGGCGAGCTGCGCCTTCTGCAGCACGAACATGACCTGGAACAGCGGCGAGCGGCCGGTGTCGCGCTCCGGCTGCAGGCGCTCGACCAGCAGCGGGAAGGGGAAGTCCTGGTGCTCGAACGCCCCCAGGGCGTCGGTGCGGGTGCGGCCGAGGAGCTCCGCGAAACCCGGATCTCCATCAGTACCGCCGGGGCCGTTGAAGGAGGCGCGCAGCACCAGCGGGTTGACGAAGTAGCCGAGGGTGCGCGCGAAGCCGGCGCGGGTGCGGGCGGCGGTCACCGAGCCGACCAGGAAGTCCTCCTGGCCGGTGTAGCGGTGGAGCAGCACCTCGAAGGCGGCGAGCAGGGTGACGAACGGGGTCGCCCCGTGCTCGCGCCCGAGCTCCTTCAGCCGCCCGGAGAGGTGGGTGGAGAGGTGGAGCTGGAGCGCCGCGCCGGCGTGGGTCTGCACCCGAGGCCGCGGGCGGTCGGTGTGCAGGTCGAGCACCGGCAGCTCGCCGCCCAGCCGCGAGCGCCAGTGCTCCCAGAGCCGCTCCCCCTCGGGGCCGGCGAGCATCGCCTCCTGCCAGGCCACGTAGTCGGTGTAGAGGAGCCCCGGCGGCGGCAGCTCCCGCCGCTCCCCCGCCCGCAGCGCCGGGTAGAGCAGGGCGAGGTCATCGAGCAGCAGCCCGAGCGACCAGAAGTCGGTGATCACGTGGTGCATCGCCAGCAGCAGCACGTGCTCCAGGGCGGTGCGGGTGAGCAGCAGGACGCGGATCAGCGGCCCGTTCTCAAGGTCGAACGGGCGGTGCCCCTCGGCGGCCAGGAACTCGGCCAGCCGGTGGTCGCTCCACCCTTGAGCGTCCACCAGCTCCAGCGCCGGCTCGCCGCGCGGATGCACCCGCTGGACCGGCTCCCCCCGCGACGTGGGGAAGGTGGTGCGCAGCACCGGGTGGCGCTCGATCAGGGCGCCGATCGACGCCCGCAGCGCGGCCACGTCGAGCTCGCCGCGGATGCGCACGGCGCTCGCCACGTTGTAGGCCGCGCCCCCGGGGTCGAGGGCATGGAGGAACCAGAGCGACTGCTGGCCGCGCGACAGCGGATGGTCGCCCATCTCCCGCCCGGGCACCGAGGGGAGGACGGTGGCCGCGGCGGCCGATGTCCCAGCCGCTCCGGCCGCGCCGGCGCGGTCGAGGATGCCGCCGGCCAGCTCGGCGAGGCTGCCGCCGGCGAAGAAGCTCTCCATCGACAGCACCACCCCGAGCCGCGACTCGATGGCGTGCATCAGCTCCATGGCGGCCAGCGAGTCGAGCGGGTAGTGGTCGAGCGGCCGGTCGAGGTCGATTTCCTCGGCGGTCATCCCCGCCCGCGCCGCGATCTCGGCGGCCAGCCAGCGGCGCACCCCCTCGGGGCTCTCGAGGTCCTCGGGGACGGCGGGCGCCGCCTCCGCGCCGGCCGGCGCCTGCCAGCCGCCGAGCGCCTCCAGCGTGCCGTCGAGGTAGCGGGCGCGGCAGGCGGAGCGCTGGATCTTGCCGCTGGTGGTCTTCGGGATGGTCGCCGGCCGCAGCAGCACCACGGCGTGGACCTGCACCTCGTGCTCCTCGGCCACCGCCCGGCGGATGGCGGCCACCAGCTCGGCCGGATCGTCGTCGCGGTGCTCGCGGCGCACCTCCTGGACGACCACCAGCCGCTCCTCCCCGGCGCCCTCGACGGAGAAGGCGGCGCCGCACCCCGGGCGCAGGGCCGGATGCGAGCGCTCCACGGTCAGCTCGACGTCCTGCGGGTAGTGGTTGCGGCCGCGCAGGATGATCAGGTCCTTGCTCCGGCCGGTGACGAACAGCTCGCCCGCCTCGCCCGCTTCGCCCTGTCCGCCAGTACCACCGAGGAAGCCGAGGTCGCCGGTGCGCAGCCAGGGGCCGTCGCCGTCCGCCGTGCGCGCGCCGAAGCTCGCCGCGGTCACCTCCGGCAGCCCCCAGTAGCCGGCGGCCACGGCCGGGCCGGAGATCCAGATCTCCCCCACCTCGCCCGCCGCGCGGGGCAGCCGCGATTCGGGATCGACGACCAGCAGCCGCGCCCCCTCGGGGGCCTTGCCGGAGCCGACCAGGACCCGGGCCTCGACCGCCTCGCCCTCCGGGCTCTCAGATCCGCCGGGGGCGACCGGAACGGCGCGGTGCTGCTCCAGATCGGTGGCGGCGAAGGCGCCGACAGTGGCTCCCGCGCCGCGCTGGACGGTGGCGGCGAGCAGGGTCCCCTCGGCCAGGCCGTAGCAGGGGAGGAACGCCTCCGGCCGGAAGCCGCAGGGGGCGAAGGCGGCCGCGAAGCGCTCGAGCGTGGCCGCGCGCACCGGCTCGGCGCCGTTGAAGGCCAGGGTCCAGCTCGACAGGTCGAGCTCCTCGCGGTCCTTCTCGCCGATCTTCTCGACGCAGAGGTCGTAGGCGAAGTTGGGGCCGCCGCTGGTGGTGCCACGGTAGCGCGAGATCGCCTGCAGCCAGCGCAGGGGGCGCTGGAGGAACGAGACGGGCGAGAGGAGGATCGCCGGATTGCCGGTGTAGAGCGGGGTCAGGATGCCGCCGATCAGCCCCATGTCATGGTACGGGGGGAGCCAGATGACCGTGCGCTCCGCCGCGGTCTGCGCGAAGGAGCAGCGGATCTGCTCCAGGTTGGCGAGCAGGTTGGCGTGGCGCAGCATGACCCCCTTGGGGGCCGCCGTCGAGCCGGAGGTGTACTGGAGGAAGGCGAGCGCCTCCTCCCCCACTTGCGGATCGCGCCACTCCTCGGCGCCGCGCTCCATCTCGGCCCCCTCGGCGGCCTGCCAGAGCACGCCCGGACGGCGCGAGAGCTGGCGGTCGAGGGCGGCGAGCACGGACGCCGTGGCGAGCACCGCCTTGGCGCCGGCGCTCTCCTGGATCGACTGCAGACGCGCCGACGGGCGCCGCGACCGCGGCGGATAGGCCGGCACCGCCACCGCGCCGGCATAGAGGCAGCCGAAGAAGGCGGCGATGTAGTCGAGCCCCGGAGGGTAGAGCAGGAGCACCCGCGCTCCGTTGCCGATCCCTTCCCGCGCCAGGGTCGCGGCGAGGCCGCGAGCCCGCCGGTCGAGCTCGGCATAGGTGAGGTGGGCTTCGCTCCGCTCGCCATCGAGCAGGAACGTATAAGCGAGGTCCTCCCCCTGGCGCTCGGCACGGTTGCGCAACACCCCGACCAGAGTCGTCGCCGGGGTTGCCTTCTGGCTCGTCTCTAGTTTCACGATTCGCTCCGGTTCAAAAAAAGGCTGCCCGCGACCTTGCATCTCTGCAAAGCCTGTCTCTACCCGGCTTTGGAACAAGTGCTCCGAGGCTGGACGACGCGGACTCGCTACCCCCTGTGTAGTGCTTTCAACCGGGGCGAAGGGGACAGGGGGTCATCTATATGTTTTCAAGAACTTTACATCTAATGCTTTAAGGCCTCGGGCGTGGTACAACGGCGGGCCGGAAACCGAATCGCTCAAAGGGCCGCCAGTCATGATGCCGCCGACCGCCACGCCGCCGCTCGCCGTTCTCACCGACATCGAGGGGACGACCACTTCGATCGCCTTCGTCTACGACGTCCTCTTCCCCTACGCCGCCGCACGCCTGGAGCCGGCCTGCGCGCAGGCCGAGCCGGGCCCCGACCTCTGGGAGGCGCTCGCCCGGCTGCGCGAGGAGCACGGTCGGGATGCCGCGGATGCCGCGGCCGATCCGCCGCCCCCCTTCGGCGACGGCGCTCCCTACGCCCGCTGGCTGATGGAGCGGGACCGCAAATCGACCGGCCTCAAGCTGTTGCAGGGGTTGATCTGGGACGAGGGATACGCCCGCGGGGAGATCCGCGGCCACCTCTACCCGGACGTCCCCCCCGTCCTGGCCGCCTGGCGGGCCGCCGGGCGCCGGCTGCGCATCTTCTCCTCCGGCAGCGTGCGGGCCCAGAAGCTCCTCTTCGGATACAGCGAGCACGGCGACCTCACCCCGCTCTTCGAAGGGTTCCACGACACCACGACCGGCCCCAAGCAGGAGCCCGCCGCCTACACGGCCATCGCCGCCGCCTTCGCCCTGCCGCCGGGCGACATCCTCTTCCTCTCGGACGTGACGGCCGAGCTCGACGCCGCCGCCGGCGCCGGCTTCCGCACCGGCCTGCTGGTCCGCCCCGGAAACCGGCCGGCGCAGGCCGGAGCGCATCCGGCCTACGCCAGCTTCGCAGAGATCGGGTGATCGCGGGCTACTCTTTCTTCCCCGCCTGCAATGCCCTGCCGATGTACTCCCCCATCGCCCGCATGGGACCGGTGTCCATGCCATGGACGGTGGGCTCCTCCTGGTACATGTGGCCCAGCGACTTGGCGATGCCGGGGTCGCCGCCGGTGAACTCGGCGATCAGCTCCCGCCAGCGGCGGGCGAGCGCCTGCACCCGCTCGTCCGTGGGATCGGTGCCGCGGTCCATTTCCGCCTTGACCTTGGCCATCAGCTCGGGCCATTCGCCTTCGACCTGACGGATGCGCTCCGGGCCGAGCGCCTCGCCCCGCTCCTTCAGGGCCGCCATCTGCTCCGGGGTGTAGTACTTCTCGAACATCGTCGTCTCCTCGATGATCTGGAGGAACTCCTCCGTGGGAACCTTCTCGTCCGACCGCCAGCGCCCGGCGACCCGCTCCAGGCGGGAACAGAGGCCCTGCTGGGCCGCGATCCGCTCCTGGAGGTGGGCGATGTGGAGCCGCAGCACGTGGTCGGGGGTGACGTCGGGACGGCCCAGGAACTCGCCGGCCGCGGCCAGCGAGAACCCGAGGGTCCGTAGCGAGAGGATCTGCTGCAGCCGCATCACGTCGGCCTCGGTGTACAGCCGGTACCCCGATTCCGAACGATGCGACGGCGACAGCAGCCCGATCTCGTCGTAGTGGTGGAGAGCCCGCACGGACAGTCCGGTCCGCCGGGCCAGCTCACCCACCTTCCAAGGAGGGGGGTGCGTCGACTGTCTCCTGGCCACCATGGAGAAGACGATAGACCCTCACGTCGCGTGAGGGTCAAGAGGGGGAAAGCACACGGACGAACAGGGACCGGCACGGACTGACACGGACGGAGAGGCGAAGATGTCCGTGCTCGTCCGTTTCAGTCCGTGCTCGTCCGTGTGCTTTTTTTCCTAGTAGTCCGCGTACCCTTCCCGCGTCCGCACCCGGCCGCCGCCGCTGCGCAGCCGGACCTCGACCTTGTGCCAGCTCCCGTCCCCCTTGGCGGTGGTCGGGTAGTAGCCGAGGGCGTACTGCTCGCGGAGCTCCTGGAGGATGTTGCGGAAGGCCCCCTCGAGGTCCTCGACCCGCTCGATCGACAGGATGCGCCCGCCGCTCTCCCGGACCGCCTTCTCCAGCTCGGCGAACTCGCGGTCGTTCCCCTTGAAGTCGCGCCAGGCGGAGGTGAACGACAGGTGCTTGCCGCCGAGCTGGATCCAGTAGATCAGCGACTGCCCGGCGCGCGCCTTCCAGAGGACGTCGGCGGCGGGGAGGACGCTGTGGACGTCGGAGCCGTCGGAGAACAGCACCACCACCCGCTGCCCCTGGCGGGCATCGAGCAGCTTGAGGGAGAGGTAGAGGAAGTCGTTGACCGCCGTGCCCCCGGCCGCCTGGGTGCTGGCGATGACCGCGTCGAGCTCCTTCTTGTCGGAGGTGAACGGCGTGTAGCGGAGCAGCCGGTCGGAGAACAGGGCGAGCATCGCCTCGTCGGAGGGCTTCATGCCGTCGAGGAAGGCGCGGGTGCCCCGGCGCACGGCGTTCAGACGGTCCCCCTGCATGCTCTCGCTGGTGTCGAGCAGCAGGACGGCGGTGAGCGGCAGCTCGTCCCGGCCGAAGGTGACGATCTGCTGCGGCGCGCCGTTGTCGTACAGCTCGAAGTCACCCTGCTCCAGCGCCAGGTTGTGCCTGCCGTCGTGGGTGACGCTGGCGAACAGGGCGCGCAGCTTGAGGTTCATCTCGTCGTTGATCTGCACCGGCACCGTCACCACGGTGTCGGCCGCGGCGGCGCCGGTGGTGGTGTGGGCCACCGCCCGGAACTCCCGCCGGATGTTGTCGTCCCCGACGTCGAGGTTGAACCGGTAGGGGGGGCGCTGCACCGTACCCATCAGCTTGCCGTTGACGAACAGCTCCACCTTGTCGACCTTGTCGCCGGAGTAGACCCCGACCTCCACCTGGGTGGGGCCGAACACCGGCTGCTCCGGGGTGGGGCTCTGGATGTGCACGTTGAGCTGGGCGAGCGCCGCGCCCGCCGCCAGGAGGCCGCCGACGGCGGCCAGGAAGGCTCCGCGCAGGCCGCCGCTCATGATTCCCCTCATCGGGCCACCCCCGTCCCCGCGCCGTCGGACGGCGGCGCGTTGAGGGCCTGCGCCAGCACCTGGAGGCGCGACTTCGAGTTCTCGTCGAGGAAGCTGCGGGTGGAGGCGAACTCGTCGGCGCGCACGGCGTTGTAGAGGTAGCGGGAGGAGCCCGCCTCACGCGACAGGGGCGCCGAGAGCAGCTTGTCGAGCAGCGCGCTCGCCTCCCCGGGGGCGCCGCGGCGGTCGAGCAGCGCGGCGAGTTGGATGCGCAGCCGCAGGTCGTCCGGGAAGCGGTCGATCGCCTCGCGCAGCAGCTTCTCCGCCTCCGGGCTCTTCCCCTTCTTCCCCTCCTCGACGTCGAGGCGGGCCAGCTCCTGGTAGGCGAGCGGGGTGACCCAGGTGGGCTCCTTCTCGGCCGCCAGCCCGGCGAGCAGTTTGCGGGCCTCGGCGGTCTGGTCCAGCCGCTTGAGGTTGAGCGCCAGCCGCAGGCGCGCCTCGGGGTTGGCGGGCTCGATCACCAGGACGCTGCGCAGGAGCTTGACGGCGGTCTGGGCCTGCGCGTTCTTCTCATAGATGGTGGCGAGCGCCAGCAGGGCGGGGACGTTGCGGGGGTCGAGCTCGATCGACTTCTGGAACATCTCCGCCGCCGGGAGCTGCTGGGCGTACTGCAGGAGCAGCCCCCCGAGGCTGGTGGTCAGCCGGCTGGCGACCAGCTTCGCCCCCTCCGAGCTCGACTGATCGCTGTAGAGGAGGGCGAGGTCCTTGGACATGTTGCGGGTGTGGATCATCGCCAGGGCGTGGCCGCGGCCGCCGCGCGCCAGCAGGCGCCGGTAGGCCTCGTGGTGGAGCACCGCGATCGGCACCAGCACCTCGAGGTCGGCCGTCCCGACCTGGTGGATGACCGCCTGCTCGGCCTTGAGCAGGGCGGTGTGGGTCCGCGCGTCGGTGTCGGACACCACCGCCGTCTCGAGCTCGATCAGCTCGTCCGGCGCCCGGTCCGTCCGCCCCGCCGACCAGTCGGCCAGGATCCTGCGGTAGAGCTCCTGGATCTGCGCCGGCTTGACCTCCACGCCGGCCCGCAACCCCAGCGACCCGGCCGCTCCCCCCGCCGCCGCGGAAGCCGCCGGGCCTTCGGCCCAAGCGATCTGGCTGGCCCACAGCCCGACCGCCGCGGCGAGCCCGATCAGCAGCTCACCGGTGTGCTTCCTTCCCGTTCGCGCAAGCATTTGACCTCCGACCCAATGGAATGCCTCCGTCCTCTCCTCCGGGAGGTCTCCAACCCAAAAGACAAATCAGAAAGATTGCAACAAACAAAAGAAACTGCCAATCAGCATGAAATCCTATTATAGGTGCTCGCCATCCGAATTTCGTGACATCGGAGAGTTTTTTTTCGCGGGACTCGTCCGGACCCATGAAAAAGGGCGGGATCGCTCCCGCCCTTGATCTCCCACTTCCGCGGCCGTGGAGCCGCCTAGCCGCGGGGGTGCCGGGGCTTGCGCGGCTGCTTGGTTCCGTCGACGATCCACTGCGGAACGCCGACCGACAGCAGGAGGTTGCGCCGGGCCTCCGGGGTGAGGATGTAGTTGGCGTACAACTGCGCGCCCGCCTTGCCCGACACCGTGGCGGCGCCGGTGGGCAGCGGACCGAAGATGAACGGATAGAGGTTGACCTCCGGGATCTGGGCGCCGAAGGTGGTGTTGATGGAGTCGATGAACTTGTTGGCGATGTAGGCGTAGCCGAGCGGCGTCGGGTGGACGCCGTCGTAGCCGAACAGGCCGCCGGTGAGAAACGCGCTGCTGAAGGGGATGCCGCCGATGTCGAGGCCGTGGGCGGCGAGATCGGTCAGCACGGCGTTGGCATCGACCAGGGCCGCCCCGTTGGCGGTGGCCGCGGCGCTGATCGAGGCGTTGTAGGCCGTCACGTGGGCCTTGATGTTGGCGACCTCGGCGGCGTTGAGCACCGCGTTGTCGGAGAGCGGCTGCCCGGTGCCGCCCGGAATGAAGGTCGGGATACCTCTCCCCACCGCCAGCTCGGCGGCGGCAGTGAGCAGCACGTAGTCACCGGCCTGGAGCGGACCGTCCGGGCCGATCAGCGGGATCGGATGGCCGGTGGGGTCGAGGACGAGCTGGTTGGTCTTCGGGTTGAAGACGAACCGCGGCAGGGTGGTCACGAAGGGGATGCTGGTGACGTCCGGGATGTTGCCGATGGCGAACTTGGCCCCCTCGGCCGTGATGGCGCCGGTGACCGCCTTGAGGTCGGCGTCGAACTGGGCCGGCGGGGTGAGCGTCACCCCCTCGATGGCGATGCCGGAGGTGGCCGCCGCCAGCGCGTCGTTGTTGCCGATCCACAGGGTGACGAAGGTCGGCTTGAGCGAGAGCCCCTGCTGGAGCTGGGTGAAGCCGAGCTTGCGCAGCACCAGGTCGGTGGGGTCGGTGGCGCTCGTCGACTGCGTCTTGGTCAGCAGGTCGTGGAGGGTGGCGCCCGGCACCGCCAGGTTGTTGTAGGGGCGCGGCAGGTTGATGTTGGTGGGCTGGCCGGCGCCCGGGGTGGGCGAGATCATGGTCGGGAACAGGCCGGTGAGCCGGAGGGCGCCGGGCAGGCCGGGCGCGCTGACCAGCGGCTGTTCGAAGCCGGCATCCGACTTGGTGCCCTGCACCTGGCGGTAGATCAGGGCGGGGTAGCTGTTGACCTGGAACTTGGCCTCGATCGAGCCGTTGGAGAAGCCCGCCGTGAGGCTGTCGCCCAGGGCGACGTAGGTCTGGAAATTCGCGGAACCGGTGTTCACGGCGGCGAAGCCGGCTCCGGCCACCGAGAGTAGGGCGAGCGACATGACGCCCGCGGTAATCTTGAGACGATGCATCTTCCTGTCTCCTTAACCGTTAGATGTTGAGCGTCAGCCCTAGCAGCACGGCTTGCGTTTTGTAGGTGCCAAAGAAGGGTCCTTCGCTGGCACGGAACTGGTTCACGGTGCGCTTCTTGAAGTCGAGGTACATGAGGCCGACGTCGTAGCGGAAGCCGGTGGTGTGCCCGTAGCCGATGCAATAGCCGATGCGGTCGGCGTCGGGCAGCAGGGGCGAAACGCCCTCCTCGGGCTGCGGGGTCTGGTCATAGACCAGGCCGAAACGCCACTGGGACGACGGGCCGGTGGTCCAGCGCAGGCCGGCGCGGTAGCTGTAGGCGTTCTTCCAGTCCTGCGGCAGCGAGGCGCTCGGCAGCGAGTTGCCGGCGCCGCCGGTGAAGGTGATCGGAACGTCCTTGAAGGAGCTCCACCCCGTGTAGTTGAAATCGGTCTCGAGCAGCAGGTTGCGGGTGAGCGCGAAGGCGAGGCCGAGGCTCGCCTGGTCGGGGTAGTCGAGCTCGGTCTTCACCGGCAGCTTGGTGTTGTAGGGGAGCTGCGCGGCGAGGATGGCGTTGAAGATCGGATCGCCGGTGGCGACCGGGGTCAGCCGGGCGCTGCCGTCGTACTTCACCGAGATCTTGCTGCGGTAGGAGAGCCCCCAGGAGAAGCTCTCGTTCCATTTGTGCAGCAGGCCGATGTTGAAGCCGTAGCTGTCCTTGGTGTAGTCCGAGGTGAGCTTCAGCTTGCCGACGTCGGCCGCCTGCAGGGTGAAGGGGTCGACCGCGGCGATGTGGCGGTTGAGCTCCACCTTGGAGACGCGGACGATGCCGCCGACGCCGATGCCGAAGGTGGG
>DASWQX010000227.1:0-3686 GCA_036403495.1 Thermoanaerobaculia bacterium | reverse complement strand
CAGCCGGCGGTAGATCTGGACGTGCTCCTCCTCCGTCGGCAGGTGCGGGCTCTTCTCGATGTAGAGGAACTCGCTGCGGTAGAGGCCGACGCCGGCGGCGCCGAAGAGGGCCACCTCCTCCACCTCCTCGGGCAGGTCGATGTTCGCCATCAGGGCGATCTCGACGCCGTCGCGGGTCACGGCCGCCAGCTCGCGGGTGGCCAGCAGGTCGTGGTCGCGGCGCTCGATCTCCCCCTTGCGCTCCTGGTACTGGCGGAGGACCTCGGGGGTGGGATAGAGGATCACCGTGCCCTTCTCGCCGTCGACGATCACCGGCACCTCGTCGCGCATCATCCCCAGCACGCCGACCAGGCCGGCGACGGCGGGGATGTTCAGCGAGCGGGCGATGATGGTGGTGTGCGAGGTCCGGCCGCCCGAGCCGATGGCGAAGCCGATCACGTGCTCGCGGCCGAGCCGGATGGCATCCGACGGAGTGAGGTCGTCGGCGACGATGACGATGTCCGCCGGCAGCTCCGAGACGTCGTGATGGGCGATCCCCTGGAGGCTGCGCAGGAGGTGGCGACTGACGTCGGTCAGATCCTCGCTGCGCTCGCGCATGTAGGGGTCTTCCATGTTCGAGAAGCGGGCGTCGAGCTCCTCGGCGGTCTTGTGAACCGCCCACTCGGCGTTGACCTGCTGGGTGCGGATTCGCTCCTCCACCCGGCCGAGGAACTTGGCGTCGGAGAGGAGGAGGACGTGGGCGTCGAAGATGGCGGCCAGATCGTTGCCGAGGTCCTCCTCGGCGCGCGCGCGCAGGCGCTGCAGCTCGCCCCGGGCGTGCGCGGCCCCCGAGTGGAGACGGGAGATCTCGGCCTCCACCTGGCCGTCCGCGACGTGGAGGCGGAAGACCTCCGGCCCGCGGGTTTCGAGGACGACCGCGCGCCCGATGGCGATGCCGCCGGCAACCCCCATCCCCTGCAGGATCTGCATCGGCTCGGCTGGTGTCGTCGGCATCAGCTCTCCTCGTCGAATCGGTTGGCGATCAGCGTCGTCACGGCCTGGAGCGCTTCGGCCTCGTCCTGGCCTTCGGCGCGGACAACGATCTGGCTCCCCTGCCCCGCCGCCAGCAGCAGGATGCCGAGGATGCTCTTGGCGTCGACCTCCTCGCCGTCCTTGAGCACCGTGACCCGGCTTTGGAAGCTGCCGGCCGTGTGCACCAGCTTCGCCGCGGCGCGTGCGTGCAGGCCGAGTCGGTTGACGATCTCGGTCTCGCGCTCAATCATGCCGCTTCTCCACCCGCTCCTCCACCAGAACGTCGGCCGGCCGCTTGAAAGTACATTTGCGCCCCTCCTCCAGATCGCCGGCCAGGCAGACGCCCCGCTGCCCCTTCTCCTGCAGCAGATGGGCGAGGTCGGCGACGGTCCTGCCGCCGTCCATCCCGGCCTGGCAGGCCATGCGCAGGATCATGGGCAGGTTGACACCGGCCAGGACCTCGACCTTCCCCGGCTGGTAGTAGGTCATCGCGATGTTGCAGGGGGTGCCGCCGTAGACGTCGGTCAGCACCAGCACCCCCTCTCCCTGGTCGAGCCGCTCCAGGGCCTCGCCCACCCTGATCCTCGCCTGGTCGAACCCTTCGCCCCAGTCCAGGGACAGCGCCTCGAAGCCGCTCAGGCGGCCGGAGATCTTATCGGCAGCGGCCAGGAGCTCGCGCGCCAGGCCGCCATGCGTCAACAGCAGTTTTCCAATCATCGTGTCAGAACACCTTCGCTTCCGAAAAACTATGGAAGCTTGAGCCCTCTATAGTTAACCCGCAACTTCGCACGGCGATTCCGTGCCCGGCTGAAATGCGCGTTTAGCGGGAAATATCCCGATGGATCACCCGCGCCGGCCAGCCCTGCTCTTCCAGCCTCCTCTTCAGACGCTCGGCCACCGCCACCGACCGATGCCGCCCGCCCGTGCAGCCGATCGCCACCGACAGGTAGCTCCGGTTCTCCCGGCGGTAACGCGGCAGCAGATACGCCAGGAGGTCGTCGAGCCGCCGGATCACCTCCTCGAAGTCCGGCTGCTGATCGAGGAACTCCTGCACCCCCTCGTCCTGCCCCGTCTGCTCGCGCAGCCCCGGCACGAAGTGGGGGTTGGGCAGGAAGCGGACGTCGAACAGCAGGTCGGTGCCGTAGGGGATGCCGTGCTTGAATCCGAAGCTTACCAGGGACACGACCATCCCGGGCTCTTCGCCGGGATGGGTGGCGAACTCGCGGTACACCTGGCTGCGGATCTCATGGATCGACCAGGCGCTGGTGTCGAACACCATGTCGGCGCGCGTCCGCAGCTCGGCCAGCATCTCGCGCTCGCGGCGGATCCCCTCGATCACCGGCTGGTCGGGCGCCAGCGGGTGCGGGCGCCGGGTCTCCGAGAAGCGGCGCACCAGGACCTCGTCGGAGGCCTCCAGGAAGAGCAGCCGCGGATCGATCCGCTCGCGGTCGATCTCGGCGAACAGGCGCGGGAACTCCTCGGCGAAGCCGGGCGCGCGCACGTCGGTGACCACGGCGATACGGTCGATGCCCCCCACCAGTTCCAGCGGGTTGTCGAGGAAAGTGCGCAGCAGCGGCAGCGGGAGGTTGTCGACCGTGTAGTACGAGAGGTCCTCGAAGCACTTGGCGACGACGCTTTTCCCCGAGCCGGAGAGGCCGGTGATGATGACCAGCCGGGCGGTATCTTTCGAGGAGCTACCGGGTGGGGCCTTTTCGATTTCGCTCAAGCTGGGCCTCGAGTTTGCGCGCAAACTCCCGTGCGGAGTGGTGTCCCTGTAGTTTCAGCACGTGGTTGCGCGCCGCGATCTCGACCAGGATGCTGATGTTGCGCCCGATGGCGACCGGCATACGGATGTAGGGGCAGGGGGTCTCCAGGATATGGAACACCGACTCGTCGAGCCCCAGCCGGTCGTAGACCTGGCCGTCCTTCCAGTGCTCGAGCTCGATGACCAGGTCGATGGTGGTCCGCTCTCGCACCGAGGCGAGGCCGAAGAGGTCCTGCACGTTGATGATTCCGATCCCCCTCAACTCCATATGGTGCCGGAGCGGGCCCTCGTTGTAGCCGACCAGCTCGCCGTTCGGGTAGCGCTTGATCTGCACCTTATCGTCCGCCACCAGGCTGTGGCCGCGGGTGATCAGGTCGAGAGCCGACTCGCTCTTCCCCACTCCGCTCTCGCCGATCAGCAGCACGCCGAGGCCGTAGATCTCCAGCAGCACGCCGTGCAGCGAGGTGGAGGGCACCAGGTGGTCCTCGAGGAAGTAGCTGATCCCCTTGATGACGGTCGAGGAGAGGGCGGGCGAGGAGAGGACGGGCACCTCGCGGTTCTGGCAGAGGGAGAGGAAGCCGGGGAGCGGCGGCAGCCCCTTGGTGATGACGAACACCGGCACCGGCAGGCCGGTGATGGTGTCGAGCCGCTCCAGCCGCTGGTCCTCGGTGAGCGTCTTCAGGTATTCGGCCTCGCTCTCGCCGATGATCTGCACGCGCCCGGGCTTGATGTAATCGTAGTAGCCGGCGAAGGCGAGCCCCGGCTTCTGCACCCGCGGATGGGTGATCAGGTTGTCGAGGTGGCGCTCGCCGGAGAGGACGCTGAGGTGGAGGTAGCCGAGCTCCTCCTCCAGCAGCTCCGCCACCGGCACGGCGGCATTCAGGATTTCAGGCTGCATATCGCTCGGGTT
>DASWQX010000226.1:0-2059 GCA_036403495.1 Thermoanaerobaculia bacterium | reverse complement strand
GGAAAGGGGAGGGAACCGGGACGGGCGCGGGGCCTCACCCGGGGACGGTCACCTCCGGGGCGGCGAGCCGCGCGGCGGTGGGCTGGTGGAGGATCTGGCCGGCGTGGGTCAGCAAGGACCCGGCGACGACCTCGTCCGCGGTGTTGATGGTCAGGTTTCCCTCCTTGTCGAGGAGGAGCTGCAGGAGGGCGAAGGCATTGCGGGCGAAGAGCAGGCTGGCGTCGTGGGGCATGGCGGCCGGCAGGTTGGAGGGGCCGAGGATCAGGACGCCGTTCTCGACCACCTCGCGGTCGGCCTGCGACAGCTCGCAGTTGCCCCCCTGCTCGACGGCGAGGTCGACGATGATCGAGCCCGGCCGCATCGCGCGCACCATCTCGGCGGTGACCAGCAGCGGCGCCGGCCGGCCCGGGATCAGGGCGGTGGTGATCACGGCGTCGGCCTGGGCGAGGTGGCGCTGGACGATCTCGCGCTGGCGGCGCAGGAAGTCCTCGCCCATCTCCTTGGCATAGCCCCCCTGACCCTCGCCGCTCTCGGCCTGTGGCAGCTCGATGAACTTGCCCCCCAGCGACTCGACCTGCTCCTTGACCGCGGGGCGGATGTCCGACACCTCGACGACCGCCCCCAGCCGCTTGGCGGTGGCGATCGCCTGCAGGCCGGCCACCCCCGCGCCCATCACCACCACCCGCGACGGCTTGATCGTGCCGGCCGCGGTCATCAGCAGCGGGAAGTACTTGGGCAGCCGCCAGGCGGCGAGGAGCACGGCCTTGTAGCCGCCGATCGACGCCTGCGAGGAGAGCGCGTCCATGGTCTGGGCGCGGGTGACGCGGGGGATCAGCTCGAGGGCGAAGGCGGTGACCTTCCCGTCGGCCAGAATGCGCACCATGTCGAGGTTGTGGTGCGGAGCCAGGAAGCTGATCAGCACGGCGCCGGCTTTCAGCCCCTCGGCCTCGTGGCCGGGCAGGCCTTCGAACTGTCCCGGCGGGGTCACCTTGAGGACCACGTCGGCGCTCTCCCAGGCGGCGGGGTCGTCGCTCAGGCGGGCGCCCGCGGCCTCGTAATCGGCGTCCTGGAAGAGGGCCGCCACTCCCGCGCCGCGCTCGACGGTCACCTCGAGGCCGAGCTTGACCATCCGGCGCACGGTTTCAGGGGTGGCGGCAACCCGGGTTTCCCCGGGACGGCGCTCGCGTGGGACGAAGACCTTCACCATTCTACGGGCCTCCCGCTACGGATCGGTTTTTTCCGGGGGAATCCTACTGCTCCGGGGGCGGCGGCGCAAACGGCGGGTCTTCCTCCGCCTCCGTTTCCGCGAGCTCGCGGGCGGCCGGCGAGCTCTGGAAGTCGGCGTCCACGTTGACGGCCGGGTCCTGGAGGATCCCCACCTCGGACGCCGGCGGCTCCGGGCGCAGCAGGGAGGCGAGGATCGCCAGCGCCAGCACCCCGAGCACGATGCCGAGCGAGGCCCCGGTGGGGATCTCCAGCCAGCGGTGCGCCAGCATCTTGGCGCCCACGAACACCAGCACCAGGCCGATGCCGTAGCCGAGGTAGCGGAACTGGACCATCAGCGCGGCGAGCAGGAAGTAGAGCGCGCGCAGGCCGAGGATGGCGAAGATGTTGGAGGTGAAGATGATGAAGGCGTTACGCGTGACGCCGAAGACCGCCGGGATCGAATCCACCGCGAAGACCACGTCCGTGCACTCGATGACCGCCAGCACCAGTAGCAGCGGCGTGGCCTTGAGGCGGCCGTCCTCGCGCGCGAAGAAGCGCTTGCCCCGGTAGTTGGCGGTGAGCGGCACGAAGCGCTGGAAGGCGCGCACGACCAGGTTCGTCTCCGGGTGCACCTCGGGCTCCTCGTCGCGGAAGATCCGGAAGCCGGTATAGACCAGGAAGGCGCCGAGGACGAGGATCAGCCATTCGAAGCGGGAGATCAGGGCCGTGCCGAGGGCGATGAACAGGCCGCGGGAGACCAGGGCGCCGAGGATTCCCCAGTAGAGCACCCGGTGCTGCTGCTCGGCGGGCACCGCGAAGTAGTTGAAGAGGACGACGAAGACGAAGAGGTTGT
>DASWQX010000225.1:0-8638 GCA_036403495.1 Thermoanaerobaculia bacterium | reverse complement strand
CTCGCGCAGGATGTCGAGCCCGGGAGGCGCGAGCTCCGTGCCGAGCTGCGAGCGCAGGGCCGCGTCGGTGCCGGCGGCGGCCTGGAAGGGGATCACGAAGTTGGCGATCGCGATCAGGTGGAAGTTCGCCGGCACCTCCGGATGCACGAGCTGGCCGAGCAGCCAGCCCCCCGCCGCCGCGGCGACCGGCTGCCAGGGGACGCGGCTCTCCTCTCTTTCGCGCTCTTCGCGATCGATCAGCAGGCCGCTGAGCGACCAGCAGAGGGCCAGCGGGATCGCGATCCAACCCGCCGTATGGACCAGCCCGAAGAGCGCGCACACCACGGCCAGCGCCTTCCACCGCCGCTGCACCAGCAGGGCCGTCGCCAGCAGCGCGAAGCCGATCAGCCAGACGTGCGGCCGGCACATCTCCAGCCGCTGGGCGAACAGCGTGCCGAGCCCGCCGAGCGCCAGCACGAACCACCAGGGGCGCGGCGCGCGCACGATCCAGAGGGCGGCAGCGAACGCGCCGACCAGGAAGACCTGGCCGAGCAGGGCGCCGAGGACTCCCGCCGTCTTCAGCGGCAGCCCGGCGAAGGGCATCAGCAGGAGGTGGAAGAGCGGCTCGCCGTCCGCGAAACGGTCGTAGAGGATCGAGAAGGGCGTCCAGTGGAACGTCTCGATGCGGAAGTGCGAGCGCATCTCGCGGGCGAGCCCCAGGTGGTAGTACTCGTCGTACGACCAGGGGAGCGGGGCGACGATCCGCATCCAGGCGAACAGCGAGACCGCGGCGGCGCAGGCGAGGAGCAGCTTGGCGAGCGGCGGCACGCGCTCGGGAGCCGCGGCCACGGCTGCCGGCGGCTCGTCGATCCGGCCGGCGCGGCGGTCCTTTTTGGCGCGGGCGAATTGCGCGGGATTCAGAGGGAGCGCTTCAGCCATGGGCGGGAGTGTATCGCTTCAGCGGGGCGCTCCGGGGCGCACCGGCGTGTAGATCCTGACGTAGGGCTCGCCCGCGGCGGGGAGCTGGCCGCTCTGGCGATAGCGGGACCTGAACTCGGCGCTCTCCCGCAGCGCCTGCATCATCGGGTAGTCGTCCAGCGCCGTCTCGATCATCACGAAATCGGGGTGCCGTGCCAGCACCGTCCCGGCGAGCTGGACCGCCCGCCGGCGCCGGCCGAGCGCGAGGGCTTCGCGCGGCGAGCGGCCGGCCCGCATATCGCGCAGCAGATCCTTCAGCTTGCCGTCGAAGCGGTAGATCCGCGCCACTTGGCGGTCGATGAGGCCGAGCGTGTCGACGAACGTCACCGGGTGCCCGTCGTGGGCCAGGAAGTAGGGGATCCGTCCCATCTGGCCGAAGGCGACGACGCTGTCCGGCGGCACGTTCGCCTTCATCCAGCGGGCGATCTGCACCCCCCAGTGGTTTTCGTCGGAGTAGGGGTCGAGCCAGCGCTCGTAGACCTGCCGCCGCCAGTCGCGGATCTGCGGCGGACTCTGCGCCAGCATATGGAGCGGTCCGAGAGCGAGGAGGAGAGCGAGGATGCCGCGGGCCACCCTCCGGCGCGCGCCTTCCTTCTCCGCCGCCAGCAGGTCGAAGGCGTACCAGATCGCGGCGATCAGGAGCGGCAGCGTGGGAACGAAATAGCGGAAGCCCGGCCGGTAGTCGCCACCGGCCACGAAGTTGAAGAAGAACGAGACCATGGCGACCACGGCGACCAGGAATCCCAGGCGCCGCCGCTCGCGCCCCGTCCGTCGGCGGTCGAGCAGGGCGAGGAGCGGCAGGACGGGCGGCAGCGCGCCGAGGAAGAGCAGGTACTGGAGGAACTGCCCGCCGGAGCGCTCGATCAGCAGCGGATAGAGCTTGACGCTGGTGTTCGGCACCAGGCTGTGGAAGGTCGCGAACCGCCAAGCCACGTAGGCCCCATAGCCGACCGCCGCCGGCATCGCGTAGCGGAGCGCGCCGCGCCAGTCCCGTCGGCCGGTCTTGCTGTCGGCCAGCCGGTCGGCCACCAGCACCGCCACGAACATCGCTCCTTCCGGCCGGCCGAGGCAGACGAAGAGCGGCGCCACGGCAGCCAGCCGGCGCAGCCCGCTCCCTGCCGGCGAACCCTCCTCGCCGTACTCGACCGCCAGATAGGCCGCGCAGGCCACCACCAGGGCGAGCGAGTACAGCGGCGTCTCCAGGCCACTGCGCGCCCAGACGACGAAAGGGTAGGAGATCGCGAGCGTGGCGACGGTGGCCAGCCGGGCGGAGCGGCAGAGGCCGAGGATTCGCGTCAGCCACCAGGTGGCGATCAGCGTCGCGCCCCCCGCGACGATCCCGAGCGCCGGCGCCGTCCTCGGCAGGTCGAGCCCCGCCCCGGCGACCAGCGCCAGGATCGCCATCCAGAGCGGCCCCGAGAAGCCCTCCACCGGATCGCCCGGATTGAACACCAGCCCCTGGCCGTGCGCCCAGTTCCAGGCGTAGCGGTAGTAGATGAAAGCGTCCTCCTCGGCCGCCATGACCATCGTCACCGCGATCAGGCCGAAGGCCAGGAGCGCGGCACCCAGGAGCCAGAGCTCCCCTCGCGAGATCGATTTGGCAGGGCTCATGACGAACAGATCGGCTTTTCCGAGGACGGGGAACCTTACCGCGGGGCGCCCGCAAAGACAACCGATCGGCGAGAATGGACGCATGAAGCTCCTCGCTCTGCCGCTCCTCCTCGCCCTCCTCACCAGCGGCGCCGCGATCCAGCCGCCGCCGCCTCGCGCCGTCGTGCTCGGCATCGCCCAGGACGGCGGCATGCCGCAGACCGGCTGCGACTGCTCCCACTGCTCGGCGGCGCGGCGGAACCCGGCGCTCGCCCGGCACGTGGCCAGTCTGGCGATCCACGTTCCGGCGACCGATCACGTTTATCTGGTCGACGCCACGCCGGACCTCCCGGCGCAGATCGAGGCGATCCACGCCTTCCATCATTTCCCCGCGGGCAAGGTCGACCGCGCGCCGGTGGACGGCATCCTGCTCACCCACGCCCACATCGGCCACTACCTCGGCCTCGCCCATCTCGGTTTCGAAAGCCTGAACACCCAGGGGATTCCTGTCTGGGCTTCGCCGCGGATGGCCGGCTTCCTGCGCGCCAACGGTCCCTGGAGCCAGCTCGTGCGGCTGGACAACATCGCGCTCCACGAATTCCGGCCGGGCCAACCGTTTGATCTCGAAGCCGGGATTTCGATCAAACCGATCCAGGTGCCGCACCGCGACGAATATTCGGACACCATGGCGTTCGTCATCCGGGGTCCGAACAAAACCCTTCTTTATGTTCCGGATACGGACTCCTGGAACGCCTGGCCCAAGCCGCTGATCGACGTGCTCCGCGACGAGAAGGTCGACGTCGCCCTCCTCGACGGCACCTTCTATTCACCCGACGAATTGCCCGACCGCGACGTCACCAGGATCAAGCATCCGCTGATCACCGCGACGATGGACCTGCTGGAGCCGCTGGTGAAGGCCGGCAAAGTCCGCGTGCTCTTCACCCATCTCAACCACTCGAATCCGGCCTTCGAGTCGGAAGGCGCCGCCAGGAAGGCGATCGAGGCGCGGGGGTTCGGAGTAACGGTCGAAGGCGCGGAGATCGGCCTGTAGGAAGGATCAGCCCGCTTCCGCTGCGTCCCGGCACCAGGTGCATGGGCATTCGGGTCGCGGGCTGGCATCGCTCGGGAAGGCCCCGCGGACGAACGGGAACAGGGCGCGCTTCCAGGGGCTCGGCCGGTAGACGCGGCGCAGGTAGCGGTTCGGGTCCTTCTGGCCATCCAGGCGCCAGAGGAGCCAGCGGTAGGCCGCTGTCCCCGTCCGTTCGAGGAGGAAGCGGTTGACGAAGCTGGCGCGCAGGGGGCGGCCGATCGCCGTCTCCCAGAGGCGGCGGTGGCGATGGGGATCGGCCGGCGGCCCCAACGCCGCGAGTTGACCGGAGCGCAGGGCGTAGCGGATGCCGAAGCCCCAGAGGGCGTCGAGCAGGCCGCCCGCCTCGCCGGCCCAGGCCACGTGCGGCGAAGCTGCCGGCCCCGGCGGCCGCGTGGTGCCCACACCCCCGAAGCGCCGGGTCTGCCGCATGGTGAAGCCGACCCGCCGGCGAAAGAAGTCGAGCGTTCGCTCCAGGTACTCGCCCTCATTGTGGAAGTCGCGGAACATGCAGGTCGCCAGGGTCGCCTGGCCGCCGGAGGCGATCAGGTAGCCATACCCCTTGGGTGCCAGGCGATCGTCGAGAACGGCGAAGGAGCCGTCGGCCAGGTCGGTCTCGAACAGGTAGCCGACGGCGAGCACGTCGGCGCGGCGCGGCCCCCAGGCAGCGACGCCGCCGCCAGGAGGGCGGCGGACCGTCTCGCCGAAGCGGATCTCGGCGCCGGCGGCGAGCGCCTGCCGCTTCAGCGACTGATCGAGAGTCCCCGGGCCGGAGCCGCGGCGGACCACATAATAGAAGGGGTTCGGGCCGCGGAAGACGTGCTCGCGGCCGTCCGGGCCGAAGCAGACCAACTCGCGGAAGGGGATGGCGTCGAACGTCGTCTCGATCCCCAGGGACCCGAGCTCGTCGAGCACGTCGTGCTCCGTCGACCAGTTCTCGAGCCCCTGGAAATCGCCGTGGAAGCGCCCGCCGACGTCCTGCCGCCGCTCGTAGACGACCACCCTGCGTCCGGCCCGGCGGCCGAGGATGGCCGCGGTCAGACCCGCCGGGCCGGCACCCACCACCTCCAGGGCTTCCATGGGTGGATGGTAGCACCGGCTGGTCGCGCTCTCGCTCGCGGCTACGGGGTCCGGTCGATCCGCCGGACGACCGGGTCCGGAGTCATGGTGCAGACGCCGTCGCTGCTGAAGATCACTGTCGAGGAGGCTCCGAAGGAGTTGACGCCGCTGAGATAGCTGCACTCGATGTAGGCGTCCAGACCGCCGGGGTTGGTGGCGGTGCCGCCATAGTTGTAGATCCGCGCGGGGACGCCCAGGACGTCCTGGCCGCCGGGCGAGGTGGTCACCGCCGTGTTGGGGTTGCCGTCCCAGGCCTTGCCCTTGAGCTGCCAGTGGTCCCCCGGAATGCAGCAGTCGGCGACGACGAAATCGAGGTAGCTCGCCCCCCCGCAGATCACGTGGTAGCCGACGACCTCCTCCGGTCCCGCGATGTCGCAGCTCGTCTTCTCCTCGTACTTCACGTCGACGGCGACCGACCGGGGGATCGGCTTCGCGCCGCTCGCTGGGATGGTGTTGGGCGTTGTGGTGCCGGTGCCGACCGTTGCGGCGTGCGCGCCCGCGGGAAGAGCGGCCGCGAGGGCCAGGGTGAGCGTGAGGGAGATCCAGTGGGGATTGAGAGGTCGCATTGCACAATCTCCTTTAGTTAAGAAACTAATGCAATGTACGCCTATTGCCGCGCCTGCGCAAGCCCCCGCTTCTCCTCCCCCGAGGATGGGGGAGGAGCCGGAAGGGGAGGGACTACGCCTCGGTCTGGTCGTCGATCGGCGCGTCGGGCGCGTTCTTCTTGACCGACTCGATCCCCTTCTCCATGGCGCTGGTGGAGGAGTAGCTCTCGCTCATGCCCACCGTCTGGCCGTTGGCGGCCTTGAGGACGAAGAAGGGCTCGCCCTTGGTGTTCGTCTTGCGCTCGTAGTGGCCGTCGATCGGCGCGTTGCGCTTGACCGACTCGATCCCGCCGAGAGCGCCCCGCTTCTCGGTGTAGAGCTCGCTGGTGAGGATCACCTCGCCGTTGCCCGCCTTGAGATTGAACCGGAACTGCCCGTCCTTCGCCTTCTTCAGATCGAACTTCGCAGCCATCGTCGCTCTCCTTCCGTTGATCGCAAAAGCGCTGGCGGAATCGTATCCTATTCCGGCAACGATCAATGCACGATCGGGATCTCCAGGGCGCTCGGGTGGCCGGCGTCGTGGAGGACGGTCACGTGGGCCGTGCGGGCGTCCCTGGCGGTCTCGTCGGCCACCACGCCCCCCGAGTTGTAGTTCTTCTCGACTTCCGTCGTGTTGGAGGCCGAGACCACCAGCCGCAGCCGGCTCCCCTTCGCGATCCGCCGGGAGAACCAGGTGAAGCCGGGGAAGTCGTAGCGCACGGCCTCACCCGTGGGCACCGGCGACTCCTTCTGCATCGAATCGCGGTAGCGGGCGCGCAGGAGGTCCCGGGTGAGCAGGACGCTGCCGCCGTCCGGCTGGATCTCGTAGAGATCGGCCCGGAGGTCGGTGTCGGGGACGTCCATGGCCATCCAGACGCTGAGCTTCACCTGCCCGGAGACCTCGGTCGCCTCGGGGAACGGCTCGCTGTGATAGACGGCGCCCGCGCCGAACAGGTTGAGGGCGCTGTACTGCGAGACGATGTAGCCGCCGTGATCCTCGCTCTCCGCCTTCCCCGGGCGGTCGTCGAGCGGGTCGTAGACGAAGCGGTCGGGCGCGCTCGCCGATGCCGCCGGCGGCTTGGCCTCGCCGAGGCGGCCGGAATGGAAGGCGTCCCCGCCCTGACCGTCCGAACCGAGATAGAACGTGCGCCGCTCGGCGCCGATCGCCTCCAGGGAATCGGCGCGCTTCCAGGTCTCGGCGCCGGGGCCGACCACGTAGTAGGACACCCGCTTCTCCAGGAACTTCGGGCGCGGGCCGCCTTTCATGGTCCAGTCGTACCACTCCTTGTGCAGGTTGTTGAGATCGAGGACGCTGGCGTCGCCGAAGGTCAGCCCTCCCACCTGGGGATTGGGCGTACGCGTGCCGGCGTGATCCCAGGGGCCGATGATCAGATAGTGGCGGTCGCGGACGGCCTGCGGGGCGTAGCGCATGTGCTCGCGGTAGTAGGAGAGCGCGCCCGGCTGGTCGCCGTCGTAGTGGCCGGTGATGGTAAGGATGGGCAGGTCGATCTTCGCGAACTGCTCCGGGCTCGGCGCCATCCCCTGCCAGTAGTCGTCGCCGGCGGGGTGGGAGAGCCAGCGCTGGAAGGTCGCGCTCGGGTTGCCCACGATGCGGTCGAGTTGGCGGAAGGGGAGGTGGGCGAGGTACATTTCGCGGTTCTTCTGGGTCCAGAGCGTGCCCTCGCCGAAGGTCAGCGTGTTCTTCGCGTGGCCGCTGGTGAAGGTCAGCCATTGCATGTCGTACGAGTAGAAGACGCCGCGCTGGAACGGGAAGTCGAGGCCGGGGCGGACCGCGGCGGCGGGGACGATGGTCGTCAGGTGCGGCGGCCGCTCCTTGGCGGTCGCCCACTGGTCGTATCCCGCGTAAGAGCCCCCCCACATCGCCACCTTGCCGTTGGCCCACGGCTGCTTGGCGAGCCACTCGACGACGTCGTAGCCGTCCTTCGCCTCCTGGGTGAAGGGATCGAAGGTGCCCCCCGAATCGCCGCGCCCACGCACGTCGACCAGCGCGAAGACGTAGCCGTGGCGGGCGAAGTAGAGCGCCCGGTCCTGGTAGCTGTCGGCGATGTAGGGGGTGAGCGTGAAGATGACCGGCAGCGGCTCCTTCTGCCCGGCCGGCTTGTAGATCTCGGCGACCAGCTCGACGCCGTCGCGCAGCGGGATGTGGACGCCCCACTGGAGGTCGACGTCCTGGGTGGCCTCGGCAGCGTCCTTGGGAGGATCGGCCGCGCGCGCGACCGCCGGCGTGAGAAGGGCGAGCAGGGCTATAACGGACAGCACGGCACGGCAGGCTGTTGCAGGCATGGTTCCTCCTGGGAACGAACTCTGGGGGGATAACGTCGGAACCCGGGCGAAACCCTCACCCAGGCATCCCGATTTCCGGCTTGCCGCGATCGCTCAAGGCGTCAGCACCTCGCCCCCCTGCGCCGCGCGCACCACGTCCGCGGGACGGTAGATCCAGGGGTGGTAATGATTCGTCAGCCAGAGCGGGAGCTGATCCGGCACGCGGCTGTTCTCGCCGCCGGGAATCACCTCCTCGGCCATCGGGCCGGTCGTCAGCAGGGAGCCGATGAAGCGCCGGGCCGGGCCGCTGTCGAACATGAAGGCGTTGACGCTCGCCGCCCGGACGTCGTGCGCGGCGGCGTCCACCGTGCCGAAGCCGCCCGCCCGCGCGACGCCCGGGAGGTCGGGCGCCAGGTCGCCGAAGCCGCCGTCGGGGGGCAGGTTGAAGGGGCCGCCCAGCGGGTGGGCGAAGACGATGCGGTGGAGCTTCCCCCAGCGATAGTCGGCCAGGGTGGTCGAGTGGTTGAAGGCGGGCGCGAAGTCGTCGGCGGCCAGCAGATCGAGGGCGCTCCTGAGGCTCTGGAGAAGGGCGAAGTCGCGCGCCGAATCGGGCGTCGGCTGGCCGGTGCCGGCGAAGAAATCGACCCCCGAGGCGCCGTGCCCCTGCCGCCCCTGGGAACCGGAGAAGGTTTCCAGCAGATGGCGGAGGTCGGCGAGCGCCACGTCCCCCGGCGGCGTGTAGGCGGCGAGGCCGAGGCCCTTCAGCGTGCCGTCGAGGATCCGAATCACCGCCTGACCCCGCCAGACCGAGTAGATCGTGGCGGCCACGCTGTTGGCGATCTCCTGCGGCGAGGGCGCCGGGAGGGCCGCCGGGTTGTCGCCCGGATCCCAACCTTCGGGGATGCCCGTCGGCGTGCTGAAGTCCCACGCCTTGAGGCGGCCGATGGCCTCGGCGACCCTGGGATCGGCGGCGAGCGCGGCGAGGTCCGGCGGCGCGCCCACGGCCTGGGCGTCGGCG
>DASWQX010000224.1:0-2817 GCA_036403495.1 Thermoanaerobaculia bacterium | reverse complement strand
ACCGCGCTCGGCGTCAGGAATTCACCCACGGCGTTGGGGAGCGGCGTGGGGACGCCGTCCCGCATCACCGCGACGAGCGAGTAGGTGGTCCCCAGATCGATGCCGACGATTGGCGGCTGTTCAGCGCTCAAGCGACAAGTCCTCCCGTTCCTGCCGGGGATTGTTCTGCGCGGCGGAAGGGCTGATTTTACCCGAGAAGAGGAGGAGAACAGGAATATCGTGCGTGATACGATTTGGCGCCCGAGGACCCACTGCCATGCTGAAACGGATTCGTCTCAAAGACTTCAAGAGCTTCGTGGACGAAGAGGTCGAGATCGCTCCTCTGACGCTGCTCGTGGGGGCGAACGCGTCGGGGAAAAGCAATTTCCTGGATGCGATTCGTTTCTTGAAGGGAATCTCGTTCGACCTGCCTCTAGGGGATGTCCTCAACGGCGAGACGAAGGCTCGGCCGGATGCATGGCCTGGGATTCGCGGCCGCGCCGACGAGACAGCGCGTTATGACACCACAGGATTCCTCCTGGAGAGCTCCTGGTCCTTACGAGCGCCGGGCAGCCCGCCGACGGACGAGAAACGGCTGGATGCTCAACACTACATCGCTTGTCGCGTGTCCCCGTCGTTGGGGCTCGAACATGAGAGCTTGATTGTCGCAGGCTCTGATGTGCTCGGGAACCGCAGGCTCGACGCCGCCGTGAGGAACGGAGGTGCCCGGAGTGTGATCGGAGACTACGATCAGCAAAGATCTCTGGAGCCGACGAGTCGTGATGCTGTCCGACGGCTGGGTGATGTTCTGCGTGCAACTCAGTTTCCGCAGATCAGCCCGGCAGAGATGCGAGGGTTCGGACGCCGGGATGCCCCTTTGGGCCCGGAAGGAAAGAACGTTTCGGGGGTTTTGGCCACGATCTGCGATGACGAAGCAGAGAAGCAGAGCCTCGTGGGCTGGTTGAATGAGCTGTCCGCTTCAGAAATCGAGGACGTCGAGTTTCGCGAGTTTCTCGACCTCGGCGACGTGATGGCGATTTTCATGGAGAAGGGTGGCAAGCGGATCTCCGCTCGGAGTATCTCCGACGGCACGCTTCACTTTCTTGGGACACTGCTCACTTTGCGAACCGCCGAGCCGGGCTCATTGATCCTGATCGAGGACATCGAGGCCGGTCTTCACCCTACGCGCATTCGCCTTCTGGTCGAATATTTGGAGGCGATCACCCGCGAGCGAAAGATCCAGATCATTGTCACCACTCACTCACCGGTCGTCTTGCAGTGGCTCAGCGATGAATCCCTGCGAAACGCTATCGTCTTCGGACGAATCCCGGATCATGAGGGGACGGTCATGCGGCGTTTGGGCGACCTGCCATACTTCAACGAGGTCGTGGAGCGGACAGGGATCGACGAGATGTTCACCACCGGCTGGCTGGAGATGGCTTTGTGAAGGTCCTGATAGTTCCGGAAGACCCCACCCTCGATCAATATATCCTCAAGCCAGTCGTCGAAAGAATCTTCGCCGATCTGGGAAAGACGCCACGGGTTATGGTCCTTCTGAATCCCCGTCTGCGCGGCGTCGCTCAGGCATTGAATTCGGACATCTTGGCCGACATCGTCGCGACCTACCCGATGAACGATCTGTTTCTGGTCCTCGTGGACCGGGATGGTGACGCGGCGAGGGCAGGCTTGGCGAGCGCTCGGGAATCCGAGCATCCAAACCGTCTCTTCGTCTGCCTGGCTATCGAAGAGATCGAAGTTTGGATGCTGGCGATTCATTCCGAGGCTTTGGGAAGCGGGTGGCGGGAGGTCCGAGCGGAGATCCATCCCAAGGAACGCTTCGCGGAGCCCTTTCTTCAAGCACGGGCGCCCAGGCTCGACGCCGGTCAGGGCCGGGCTTGGGCGATGCGTGGTCTCGGGGGCCAGTGGCGAGGCGTTCTGCAACGCTGTCCGGAGCTCGACGAGCTGCAGCGGCGCGTCGAGAGTTGGCTCGCGGTCGGTTAAACTTCCGCCCCCATGCTGCTGACCCTGCGCACCACCCACGTCCCGGCCACCGATCTGGGTTTCCTGCTGCACAAGCACCCGGACCGCTTGCAGACGTTCGAGCTGGCCTTCGGGCACGCGCACGTCTTCTATCCGGAGGCGACGGAGAGCGCCACCACGGCGGCGCTGCTGCTCGACGTCGATCCGGTGGGGCTGGTGCGCGGCGGCGGCGGCACGATCGACCAGTACGTCAACGACCGCCCCTACGTGGCTTCGTCGTTCCTGGCGGTCGCCATCGCGCGCGTCTTCGGCACGGCTCTGGGCGGTCGCTGCGAGTCGCTGCCGGAATTGGCGGCGTCGGCCATCCCGTTGGAGGCGCGCCTCGCCGCGCTCCCCTGCCGCGGCGGCGCGGGACTCCTCCTGCGCCTCTTCGAGCCACTCGGCTACACGGTGCAGGCCGATTCCCATCCGCTCGATCCGGCGGTCCCGGAGTGGGGGGCGAGCCGCTATTTCACGGTGACCCTGCGCGCTACCTGCCGGCTGAGCGACCTGCTGTCGCACCTCTACGTGCTGGTGCCGGTGCTCGACGACGACAAGCACTACTGGGTGGGCGATCCGGAGGTGGAGAAGCTGGTGCGCCACGGCGAAGGGTGGCTCGGCACGCACCCGGAGCGGGAGACGATCACGCGGCGCTACCTCCGCCATCAGCGCGGCCTGGTGCGGGAGGCGACCGCCCGCCTGATGACCGAGGGGGAGGCCCAGCCCGAGGAGACGGCGCGGGCGCGCGACGCCGAGGAGGCGACCCTGGAAGCCCCCATCCGCCTGCACGACCGGCGGCTCGACCTGGTCGCCGAAGTC
>DASWQX010000223.1:0-6411 GCA_036403495.1 Thermoanaerobaculia bacterium | reverse complement strand
GTGTGCAGGTGAACGGCGTGCCCGCCACCGATCCGGCCCGGCGGATGAGCGCCGGCGAGCGGGTGGAGATCCGCATCGGCTCCCAACCCGATGCGGCGCTCAGCCATCTCGTCGTTCACCTCGACGCCGACGTCGTGGTGGTCCGCAAGCCGGCCGGCATCCTCACCGTCCCCTTCGAGCGTTCCGATCGCGACACCCTCCTCGCGCTCGCCCGGGTGGCCGTGCGCCGTATCGAGGCGGGGAAGGGGAAGGAGGCGAGCCCGACGCTGCGCGCCGTGCAGCGGCTGGACAAGGAGACGTCGGGCCTCGTCGTGTTCGCCCGCACCCTGGTGGCCCAGCGCGACCTCCAGACCCAGCTCCGCGAGCGCACGGTGCTGCGGCGCTACACCGCCCTGGCCCACGGCGCCGCCGAGGACGCCGTCTACGAGACCCAACTGCTCGCCGACCGCGGCGACGGCCTGCGCGGCTCCTGGGGCGTCTTCCGTGCTCCCCGCGGCGACACGCCGCCGCCGGAGGCGCGCGAGGCGATCACCCGCGTGAAGGTCGAGGAGCGGCTGGCGGCGGCGACCCGCGTCACCTGCGAGCTGGAGACCGGCCGCCAGCACCAGATCCGCATCCACCTCGCCGAGGCCGGCCATCCGCTGGTCGGCGAGACGATCTACATCCGCGATTGGCGCGGCCCGGTGCTCCCGGCGCCGCGGCCGATGCTCCACGCCGCCGTGCTGGGCTTCGTCCACCCTCGAAAAGGCACCCGGCTGCGCTTCGAGGAGCCGCCGCCGGAGGATTTTCAGGCGGTGCTGGCAAGGCTGCGGGCGGGGAAGAAGACCGGCCGGGGTTAGGGCGACCGCGGGTCGCCCCTACAACCTGCGCTCGATCTCAACCCTCGCCGGAGGTTGTAGGGGCGACCCGCGGTCGCCCGCCCTGAAACCAACTACCCCAGTCATCGTATACGGGTGAGTCCCGAAGGAGGGAACCGCTCCGATGAAAGCACTGCTCCAGGATCTCCGCTATGCCTGTCGCCTGCTGCTCCGCAGTCCGGGGTTCACCCTGCTGGCGGCGTTCACCCTCGCGCTCGGCATCGGCGCCAACGCGGCTATTTTCAGCGTCGCCAACTCGGTGCTGCTCAAGCCGCTGCCATACCGCGACTCCGGGCGGCTGATGATCGTCTACAGCCAGTTCCCCAGCATGAGCTTCAGCCGCTTCTGGGTCGATCCCATGGAGTTCACCGACTACAGCCGCTGGAACCGGAGCTTCCAGAGCCTCGGGGCCTATGCCACCGGGCCGGTCAACGTCTCGGGCCGCGGCGAGCCGGTGCGGGCGGACGCGGCGGCGGTCACCGCCGGGCTGTTCACGGTGCTGGGCGTCAACGCCGAGCTCGGGCGAGCCTTCAGCGCCGCCGAGGACCTACCCAACACCGAGAAGGTGGTGGTGCTCTCCGACGGCCTCTGGCGGCGGGCGTTCGCGGCCGATCCGCGCATCCTCAACACGCGGATCCGGGTGGACGGCAACGACCGCACGGTGGTCGGCGTCATGCCCCCCGGCTTCACCATCGGCAACGAGCGCATCGAGGCCTGGATCCCGCTGGCGCTGAATCCGGAGAAACCGGGCAACCGGGGCAATCACTATCTGTACATGATTGGGCGCCTGAAGCCCGGGGTCTCTCTGTCGCAGGCGCGCCAGGAGATGAACGGCCTGGTCGCCCGCTGGAAGCAGGAGGCGCCGAAGAAGCACACTCCCAAGCCCGAGTTCCATCCGATGGTCATCCAGCCGCTCCTCGACGACCTGGTCGGGGACATCCGGCCGAAGATCAGCCTGTTGATGGGAGCGGTCGGGCTGGTGCTGCTGATCGCCTGCGTCAACGTCGCCAACCTGCTGCTGGCGCGGGCCGAGGCGCGGCAGAAGGAGGTCGCCGTCCGCACCGCGCTGGGCGCGCCGCGGGGGCGGCTGGTGCGCCAGTTCCTCACCGAGAGCGTGGTCCTCTCCCTGCTCGGCGGCGGGCTCGGCCTGCTGCTCGCCTACGCGGGGGTGCGCGCCATCGTGGCGGCCAACCTGGAGAGCATCCCGCGGGCGGACGAGATCGGCCTCGACGGCCGAAGCATCCTCTTCACCCTCGGCGTCTCGCTGCTCACCGGCCTCCTCTTCGGGCTGGCGCCGGCCTTCCACTCGCGGGCGGGGAGCTTCTTCGCCGCGCTCAAGGAGGGGGGCCAGCGGACCACCGCTGGCGCCGGCCGGCAGTGGCTGCGGCGGGTGCTGGTGGTCGTCGAGGTCGCCTTCGCCGCCATGCTGGTGATCGGCGGCGGCCTGCTGATCCGCAGCTTCTGGCTGCTCCAGAAGGTCGATCCCGGCTTCGATCCCAAGGGGCTCCTCTCGCTCGAGGTCTCGCTGCCGAAGGCGAGCTATCCGGACCCCGGACAGGTGGAAGGGTTCTACGGCCGGCTCCTCGACCGCGCCGCGCGCCTGCCCGGAGTCACCGGGGTGGCCGCGGTATCGGGGCTGCCGCCGGACCGGCCGGTCAACGCCAACGACGTCGACTTCGAGAGCGTGCCGAAGACGGACGACGGCCCCATTCATAACGTCGACTACTGGCAGTTCGTCAGCCGCGACTATTTCAAGACGATGAACATCCGTCTGATCGACGGCCGCCTGTTCACCCCCACCGACGCGCGGGGAACGACGGGCGTGGTGCTGATCAACCAGGCGATGGCCAAGGTCTTCTGGCCCGGCAAGAACCCGATCGGCGAGCGGCTGCGGGCGCCGGGATCGCCGGCCACGGCCACCTCGCCGGCCAAAGAGAACCCCTGGCTGGCCATCGTCGGCATCGTCGCCGACGTCAAGCAGGGGGGGCTCGACCACAAGACCGGCACCGAGCTCTACTTCCTCTACGACCAGGCCCAGGAGACCACCGGCTTCGTGCCGGGCGACATGTATCTGGTGGCGCGCACTCCGCGGGACCCGATGAGCTTGGCGAGCCCGGTGCGCACCGAGATCCGGCGCCTCGATCCGACGCTGCCGGTGGCCGCCGTCAAGCCGATGACCCAGGTGGTCTACGAGTCGGTGGGGCAGCCCCGTTTCATCGCCTTCCTGGTGCTGATCTTCGCCGTCGTGGCGTTGACCCTGGCGGCCATCGGCACCTACGGTGTGTTGGCCTACACGGTGGAGCTGCGGACCCAGGAGATCGGCGTCCGCATGGCGCTCGGCGCGCAGGCGATCCAGGTGCTCCGCATGGTCCTCACCCAAGGTGCCTGGATGGTCGGCTCCGGCCTCCTCCTCGGCGTGCTGGGAGCCCTGGCCCTCCGCCGCGCCCTGGCCAGCGTCCTGTTCGGCGTCGCCCCGACCGATCCGGCGATCTTCGCCGCCGTGCTGGCGGTGCTCGCCCTGGTGGGCCTCTTCGCCTGCTACCTGCCGGCCCAGCGGGCGATGCGGGTGGACCCGCTGGTGGCGTTGCGGCGGGATTAGGGACGCATAACCTGCCTCCCGCCGGAGAAGGCGGAAGCGCGGCCGCTCCGGGCGGAGGTCTCGCCTCGAGCGGCGGAAGCGCCGCCTTCTCAGGCGGGAGCTTCGCCTTCTCAGGCGGAAGCGCCGCCTTCTTAGGCGAGAGCTTCGCCTCGGCCGGCGGAAGCGCCGCCTTCTCAGGTGGAAGGCTCGCCTTCTCCGGCGGAAGCCGCGCCTCGTCAGGCGAAAGGGCCGCCTTCCTAGGCGAAAGCCGCGCCGCCGGAAATAAACGCGGCGCCTTGAGGGCCCCGAAGGGGCCCAGGCATGTAGCCTGGGGCGTCAGCCCCAGGAAAGGCCCCAGACCCACCCGAAAAGCCCCGAAGGGGCGACGGCAGCGCAGATCGCGACGATGTGCCGCCCCTTCGGGGCTCTCAGGGTCGGTTGGGACCGGCAACCCTGGGGCTCACGCCCCAGGCTACATGCCTGGGCTCCTTCGGAGCCCTCAAAACGTGCGAGTCGGAAACGGGCTCTGATTCCTATAGAATCCGTGCCCATGGATGGCAAAAAGCTCCTTCATTCCATCACGCTGAAAAATCTCCTCTCCTACGGAAGCGAGGGGGTGACGCTCTCTCTCGAGCCCTTAAACGTTCTGATTGGGCCGAATGCGTCGGGTAAATCGAATCTCATCGAAGGAGTAAGTCTCCTTGCTGCGGCACCGAGGGATTTGCTAAGGCCTCTCCGGGAAGGTGGCGGGACGGCCGAGTGGATCTGGAAAGGCGCAGATCGCTTAATGATCACATCGCTCGAAACGCTGATCGAATACAATGGTGACCTCGTGAGTTATGGTATTTCGTTTACCGTCGAGGACTACCGATTTCGACTGGTAGACGAATTTGCAATGATCCATCAATGGAAGCTGGCAGATAAAAAGAGGCCTAAAGGCTTAATTTATAGATACAATCATGGGTCACCTCGGATTAGGACCAGGACGGTCTCAGGCGAAGGCATGACTACGGCCCCTGAGATGATCTTTATTGCCGGCCTGGACGTGATTGATGCGGAGCAATCCATCCTTTCTCAAGTCCGAGGTACCGAGGTTTACCCCGAGCTGACTTATATAGCGAAGTCTTTCGGTCGCATAGCGTTCTTCAGGAATTGGGATCAAGGGCGCTTTGCTGCTCCACGGCTACCCCAAAGGGCGGATCTACCTAAAGACTTTTTGCTAGAAGATGGGAGCAATTTGGGGCTAGTCCTGAATGATCTACAGCATCGATCTAGAACCAAGCAGGTGCTTATTGAGAAGCTAAGAATTTTTTACGAAGATCTGGAAGACATTTCGACAAAAATAGAAAGCGGAACTGTGCAGGTCTTCCTCCATGAACGCCAGCTAGCCGATCCTATCCCCGCAACACGCCTCTCTGATGGGACACTTCACTATCTTTGTCTTCTAGTTATTTTATGCCATCCCAATCCGCCGCCACTGATCTGCATCGAAGAGCCCGAGATCGGCCTGCACCCTGACATCATTCCCAAGGTTGCCGAGCTCCTGATCGACGCGTCCAAACGCACTCAGCTCATCGTCACGACGCACTCCGAGACGCTGGTTTCCGCCTTGTCGGAGGTGCCTGAGGCGGTCGTGGTCTGCGAGCGGGATCACCGTGGGACGCAACTCCGCCGCCTCGATCCTGAGAACCTGAAGGAATGGTTGGACCGTTATCGGCTGGGAGATCTTTGGGCCAAGGGCGAGATCGGCGGTAATCGATGGTGACGGAGATCCGGATTTATGTCGAAGGTGGAGGCGACGATAGGTCATCTTGGCGAGCAGTGCGGGCTGGACTCGGAAAATTTTTAGATCCTTTACGCCAGCTTGCTAGATCCCGCCGAATCCAGTGGAGCATCATCCCCTGCGGTGCCCGCCCTGAAACCTTCAAAGAGTTCATGATCGGCCTGCGACGGAACCCGGATGCGTTCAACGTCCTGCTTGTTGATTCGGAGAGCCAGGTGGTCCTCTCCCGACGCCAGCATCTGCGTCTGCAGGACCACTGGGACCTTTCCTTACTGACTGACGACCAGGTTCACCTCATGGCGCAGACGGTCGAAGCCTGGCTGATCGCCGACCCTGACGCCTTGGCCGGGTACTACGGCCAGCATTTCCGCGGGAACGTGCTTTCCGGGCCGACAGACGTGGAGGCGATCCCCAAAGAGCAGCTCTTGGAGAAACTGAAGCGCGCCACGGAGAAGACCCAGAAAGGGCCCTACGCGAAGATCCAGCACTGTGCCGAACTCCTCGGCCGCCTGAACCCCGAGCGCGTCCGCCGGCGCGCCAGTCATTGCGACCTGCTGTTCAAGACCCTGGAATCCCAAATCACCGGATCGTCCTGAGATAGGACGCAACGTGTCCTCGCCTGAGGACATTTCCCTATCCTTCCCCAGGAGCGAACCCCCGGCACCTCCCTTGCTACCAGGGCTCGCAATCGACAAGGGAGACCCCGATGCTTCCAGGAACGCGGCGGATGTTGGGTGTGATGTTCGGCTGGATGATGCTGGGTGCGATCGGACTGGGCGCGCAGACGCCTCCCGCGGCGCCCCCCACCGTCTTCGACTCGGCGATCGACGTCCGGGTGGTCAACGTCGAGGCCGTGGTCACGGACGGGAAGGGACAGACGGTGCATGGGCTGTCGGCGGCGGATTTCCGGCTTATGGTGGATGGCCGGGAGGTGCCGGTCGAATATTTCACCGAGGTGGCGGAGGGGAGGGGCGGCAGCTCCGGCCCGCAGGCTCCGGTGGCGGCGGGGGAGGAGGTGGGGCGGAGCTATCTCGTCTTCGTCGACGACGCCTTCTCGCTCGGCAACGTCCGCGACCAGGCGCTGGCGAACCTGGAGCGCGACCTGACCCTCCTGAAGCCGGGCGACCAGATGGCCGTGCTGGCGTTCGACGGCACCCGCATCGACGTGCTCAGCGGATGGACCGGCGACGCCG
>DASWQX010000222.1:0-4279 GCA_036403495.1 Thermoanaerobaculia bacterium | reverse complement strand
CGACGGCGGCACCCTCGGCTTCGTCAGCAGCTCCACCGAGCTCTCCGAAGAATCCGGAACCGGCCGCCACGTGTACCTCTACAACCGGACCGCCCGTTCGCTCACCGTCGTCGCGGGCTCGAAGAGCACGCCGGTCATTTTCGATAACGTGCTGACGCCGCCGCCTCTTCTCCTCAGCACGCACGGCCGCCAGGCCGCCTTAGAAAGCTATGCTCCCGATCTCGTTCCCGGCGATTTCAACGGCCGGAAAGACGTTTTCGTCTTCAGCCTCGATCCCCCTCCCTCGGTCGGTCCCGTCACCGTGCCTCCCTGCAACCTGTTGAGCCAGGTCCTGCAATCGAGCGTTCGCAAGGCCGTGCAGGCCACCGGCAGATGCGGCGTGCCGGCCGGCGCCCGGCAGGTCCTCACCAAGGTCACCGCGGTCGGCGGAACGGGGAAGGGTACCGTGGAGGTGCTGCAGGGGGATGTCACGACGTCGGTCGCCGGCCTTCTGCTCTTCAGCCGCGCCCATTCCAGCTCCGCCAGCTTCACGGTCCCCCTGTCGGCGCACGGCACCCTCGACGTCCTCCCCTTCGTGCGCGGGAACGGCACCGTGAAGGTCACGGTGGAGGTGGACGGCTACACCCCCTGACGCCGACGGTTGAGGGGAGGGTCCATTGACTTCCCGTCAGTAATTTAGTTAGATATGGCTAGAAGGTCATATCTATTACGCTGGGAACCAGGAGGTCGGCGGATGAAAAGGCATTTTTGTCTCGGGCTCGTGTTGTGCGGTGTCGTAGCGGCGGGCTTGCCGGCACAGGCGGCGTCGAAGTCGAAAGCGGTGAAGCCCACGGGCTCGGTACCGGTCCTGGATGGGCTGGATCTGAAACATCAGGTGGCGACCGGGATCAACTACAACGATGGTCCGGTCATGGAGAACTCCCACAACACGTATTTCATCTGGTATGGCAACTGGGCGGGGAACACGGCGACGACGTTCCTGCCGCAGCTCATGACCGGCCTGAACGGCTCCAGCTATTTCAACACCAACGGCTCGTACTTCGACAATAGCCGTCACGTGTCGAGCGGCATTTTCATGTCCAACCAGATCTTCGACGCCTATTCCCAGGGCGCGACCCTGAGCGAGACCAGCATCCGCGCGATCGTGTCCCGCGGCCTCGCCAACGGGCTGCCGACCGATCCCAATGGAGTCTATTTCGTGCTGACGTCGGCCGACGTCAACGAGACGAGCCATGGTGGTTTCTGCACGGCCCAGTGCGGGTATCATGGCCATACCGGCCTGAACGGCTTCGACATCAAATACGCGTTCGTCGGCAACGGCGACCGCTGCCCCGGCGCGTGCTCCGCCCAGGCCGTGGGGCCGAACGGCAACGCCGGCGCCGACGCCATGGCGAGCGTCATGGCGCACGAGCTGAGCGAGACGGTGACCGATCCGGACCTCAACGCCTGGTACGACGCCAGCGGCAACGAGAACGCCGACAAGTGCGCCTGGAACTTCGGTCCGACCTTCGTAACGCCGAACGGCGCGCTCGCCAACGTCACCCTCGGCGGCAGGAATTTCCTGCTCCAGCAGATCTGGCTGAACTCCGGGGCCGGCTCCTGCGGCCTGTCGTTCCAGACGCTGCCGCTCTGCTACCAGGCGCACGTGCAGAGCATCGGCTGGCAGCCGCAGACCTGCACCGGGGACGTGGCCGGGACGGTGCATCAGAGCCTGCGGATGGAAGCGATCACCATCACCGCGTCCGGCCGCTCGATCTGCTATCAGGCGTACCTGGAGAACATCGGCTGGCAGGCGGCGGTGTGCGACGGCGCGGTCGCCGGCACCGTCGGCCAGAACCGGCGGATGGAGGCGCTCCGGGTCTGGATCCAGTCCGGCGGCGGCCACGTCGAGTACTTCGGCCAGCTCGAGGGCATCGGCTGGACGGGCCCGGCGCGGGACGGCGCGGTGATCGGGACGACCGGGCAGTCCCGGCGCCTCGAAGCGGTCGTGATCCGCATCCTGCCCTGAGGGCTCCCGCGAGCTCGCGGTTGGAATCGATCACCGGCTAGACGCTCGGCGCAGCCTTTCCGTACAAAGGCAAGAAGCGTCGTAAAGTCGCGGCGGGTCGCGCAGGTCGATTCCAACCCTTGAGGACCGGAGGTCGCGGTCGCGGAGACAAGCCCCATGCCCAGGATCGTGCGGATGGTTTCAGTCGTCGCCCTTCTCGCTCTCGGCTCTCACGCCGGTTTTTCCCCGGCCCTCCGCGCCCAGGAGCCCGTCGACACCCGGCGGGTGCTCGCCGAGACCGGCAACGGCATCGGCGCGGTCGATTCTCTGCAGCGGAACCTGGAGAGGATCAGCGCCAGCCTGCGCGGCGGCGCGGTCGCCGCCGGCCGCGCCTCGCTGGCGACGCGCAAGGCCGCGATCAAATCGGGCGGGTAGCCGCGTCCGCTACGGCGCGAGCGTAAACGCGATCACGGAATCCCCCAGCGGCGCCATCGGCAGGCCGTGGCCGCCGGCGGCGATCACCACGTATTGCTTTCCATCCGGGCCGCGGTAGGTCATCGGCACCGAGCGCGCGCTGGTGGGGAGGTCGGCTTTCCAGAGCTCCTTGCCGGTGGCGACGTCGAAGGCGCGGAGGGCGGAATCGATCGTTCCCGCCATGAAGACGAGGCCGCCGGCGGTGACGATGGGGCCGCCGAGCGCGATCGAGCCGTATTCGGCCGGCGGCGGGTCCGCCGGGCCCATGCGCGGCAGCCGGCCGAGCGGCACGCTCCACTTGAGAGCGCCGGTGTCCGCATCGACGGCGTTCAGGATGCCCCAGGGGGGTGGCGTGCAGGGCCAGCCGCCGGGCGCGCGGAGGAAGCGGCGCGCCATGCCGAAGGGCGTGCCGCGCTGGCGGGCGAGCTCCCAGCCGCCGCTCAAATCGCGGCCGTTGGCCTCCTCCTCCTTGTCGAAATCGGCCCGCGGGATCAGCCGCACCTGCGCGGCGAGGTTGTTGGTGGGGATCAGCAGCAGGTGGTTTTCGGGATCGTAGGCGGCGCCCCCCCAGGCCAGGCCGCCGATGTTGCCCGGAAGGATGAGCGATCCGCGCAGGCTCGGCGGCGTGAAAACCCCGTCGTTGCGGAGCTTGGCGATCTCCGCGCGGCACCAGGCGCGGTCCGCTTCGGAACCCATGATCCTGGCGACGTCCATCGACTGCGGCGCCAGCGGGCGGGGGAGGAGGGGGAAGGGCTGTGTGGGCGACGCGACCTCGCCCGCGACGTCGCTCTTCGGCACCGGCCGCTCCTCGACGCCGAAGACCGGCTCGCCGGTCTCGCGGTTGAGAATGAAATAGTTTCCATCCTTGGAGCCGACGCCGACGGCGGGGATCGTCTTATCCGAGCGGTGGACGTCGAACAGCACCGGCGGCGAGGCCACGTCGTAATCCCAGAGGTCGTGATGCACGGTCTGGAACGACCAGACGAGCTGGCCGGTCTCGGCGCGCAGGGCGGTGATCGAATTGGCGTAGCGGTTGTCGCCCAGCCGCTCGCCGCCGAAATAGTCGGGACTGGCGCTGCCTGTGGGGACGAAGACGAGCCCGCGCTCGGGGTCGGCGGCGATCACCGACCAGGCGTTGGCGGCGCCGGTGCGCTGCGCGCCGCCGTTCTTCCAGGTGGCGGCGGCGGGATCTTGCGGATTTTGCGGGATCGGGTCCCAGGTCCATTTCAGCTTGCCGGTAAGCGCGTCGAAGCCGCGCACCTCGCCGCTCGGCGCGCCGACCGCGTTGTTGTCGGCGATGCCGGAGCCGACCACGATCGTGGAACCGATCACGGCCGGCGGCGAGGTCTCCTCGTAGTCGGCGTAGCGGTCGGCGGCGACCGGGATGCGCAGGCCGCGGCGGAGGTCGACGACGCCCTGGTCGCCGAAGTCGGCGCACGGCTTGCCGCTGGCCGCGTCGACGGCGAACAGGCGGGCGTCGATGGTGGCGAGGTAGATCCGCCGCTGCCCCGAGGGCGCTTTCCAGGTGGAGACGCCGCGGCTGGCGTAGTCGCCGTAGCCGGCGTCCCGATCGATTTTGGCGTCGAAGGCCCAACGTTGCGCGCCGGTGACCGGATCGAGAGCCAGGATGCGGCCGAGCGGCGTCGACAGGTAGAGCGTGCCGTCGATATAGATCGGCGTCGCCTCGAAGGCGGTCGGCTTGGACCGCTTCGGCTGGTAGGCGTCGCCGGTGTGGAAGGTCCAGGCGACCTTGAGCGTCCCCACATTGCCGCGGTCGATCGTGGCCAGCGGCGAGAAGCGCTGGCCGCCGGCATCGTG
>DASWQX010000221.1:0-1820 GCA_036403495.1 Thermoanaerobaculia bacterium | reverse complement strand
GGGGCGCGAGGCGGTCCAGGGTCAGCTCGTAGATCAGTTGCAAGGGCTGGTCGGAGAGCAGGGAGGGCAGGCGATCCAGACGATGATCGCCAACGTCGGCAAGCACGGCTCGGGCGTTCTCGCCACGATCGTCGGGGTGGTGACGATCCTGTTCGGCGCTACCGGGGTCTTCGTGCAGATCCAGACCTCCCTCGACCGGATCTGGAACGTCGAGCCCAAGCCGGGCGCCGGGATCTGGGGCTTCGTCAAGACCCGCATGCTCTCGTTCGGCATGATCCTGGGGATCGGCTTCCTGCTGCTCGTCTCGCTGGTGGTGACCACGGCGGTGTCGGCGGTCGGCGCCTGGGCGACCGGTCTGCTGCCGGCCGCCAAGGTGCTGGTCGAAGGAGGCACCTTCGTCGTCTCCTTCGCTCTCATCACGCTGCTCTTCGCGATGATCTACAAGGTGCTGCCCGACGTGGAGATCGGCTGGCGCGACGTGTGGATCGGGGCGGCCTCGACGGCTCTGCTGTTCACCGCCGGCAAGTTCCTGTTCGGCCTCTACCTGGCCAAGAGCAGCGTGGCGTCGACCTACGGCGCGGCCGGGTCGCTGGTGATCGTGCTGCTCTGGATCTACTACTCGGCGCAGATCCTCTTCCTGGGCGCGGAGTTCACGCAGGTCTACGCGAGCCACTACGGATCGAACATCCGTCCGAGCGCGCACGCGGTGCCGGTGGTGCGCAAGAAGGAAGAGGCGAGCGCTCGCCAGTGGCCGCCGGCAAAGGACAAGTCGGCGGGGCGGCGAGCGTGAGACGGCGCCGTGCCGGCATGGCCTGCGCCGCCCTGGCACTCTTCCTCGGAGTCGCCGCGGCACCCGACAACCGGCCAGTGGTCTGGAAGAAGCTCGACGAGCGCGAGCTGGGCTACCTTCAGCGGCAACTGGCCCGCATCCGCGGTTGGGAGGGGCGGCCGGCCAGCGACGGCCCGCAGCCGCTGGCGACCGGCGCCCTGGCCGCGGCGGCGCTGGCCTCGCAGGGCGGCCCGGAGGCGCCGAGGCTGCGTGAGGACGCGGCTCGCCTCGCCTCCGGAGCGCTCGACCACTGCCCCCGCTGGACCACCAACCAGTGCGCGCGGGCTCAGCTCCCGCTCGAACGGCTGGCGCTGCAATATCCCGAGCTGCTGCCGCCCGAGCTGCTCGCCCGCCTGCGGTCGAAGGTGTCGAACGCCGCGCCGCCGCCGGGCGAGGGGCAGGTCCGCGATCCCTGGTCGTTCTCCGACACCGAGAACCAGCGGATGATCGCCATGGCGCGCAGCCTGGTCGGACAGATCGTGGCGGGGACTCCGGACTCCCCCGTCGCGAAAGGCTGGGGGGCCTACGCGGAGGCTTTTTTGACGGCGCACGACCGCGACGGCTGGTACGAGGCGGAAAGCCCGGGGTACATGGCGCTGTCGATCACCGCCCTGCTCCAGCTCGCCGATTTCGCGCCGCAGCCGGCGGTGCGCGAGCTGGCGCGGCGGAACCTCGACGTGCTGTTCACCACCTGGGCGCAGGAGCAGGTGGGGGGCTATCCGGCGGGGCCGAAGGTGCGCACCTCGGCCGTCTGGGCGCTCAGCCGCCAGAGCAGCCCGTGGCAGTCGTGGGCGTGGCTGGCGGCCGGCATCGGTGATCCCGAGGAGATCAATTTCGCCGATCGCGCGGAGCTGCCGGTCAGCCGCTACAAGATCCCCGAGGGCGCCGTCCACCTGCTGACCGCGAGGCGCCAGCAGCCGCCTTACGAGATCCGCGCGCAGCGGAAGATCCTGCACTCGAAACGTCGCCCCTACAACGCCGCGCTCTACGT
>DASWQX010000220.1:0-13102 GCA_036403495.1 Thermoanaerobaculia bacterium | reverse complement strand
CTGCAATCCTGTTTCCAAAGACGTCGGCATCCATGGACGCGATCGTAGGCCGTTAGTTTTAATATCGTCAATGGCGAGAAGACGCCACAAGTGGTACCATATTTCGATGATCTAGTGCCCCGACCTCTCCCCTTTTACCGGCAGTTCTCCGCGCCAAAGCTGCAACTCGAGAGTTCAAGCCTATAAGTCGACAGAGATCAGGAATTCCGTCATCCCGCCATCTGGTGGCGGCGAGAAATACCTGCCTTGCAAGCCGTCCCCCTTTGAGGGACCATGGATCGAAGGTCTCACCGAAAGGAGATCCCGATGAGCGACGAACCGTTCCTGGTGGCGGCGGTCCAGGCGGCGCCCGTGTTCCTCGACCGCGCGGCGACCGTAGAGAAGGCCTGCTCTCTGATCGCGGAGGCGGGGGCGCGGGGGGCCCGGCTGGTCGCCTTCCCGGAAGGGTTCATCCCCGCCTATCCGCTCTGGGTCTGGTTCATCCCGGCGGGCGAGACGCAGGCGCTCCGCGAGCTCTACTCGGAGCTCCTCGACCAGGCGATCACCATCCCCAGCGAGGCCACCGACCGGCTCTGCGCGGCCGCCCGCGACGCCGGGGTCCACGTGGCGATCGGGATCAACGAGCGGAACTCCGAGGCCAGCGGCACGACGCTCTACAACTCCCTGCTCTACATCGGCGCCGACGGTCGCATCCTCGGCTGCCACCGCAAACTCGTGCCCACCGCCGGCGAGCGGCTCGTCCATGGCCAGGGGGACGGCAGCACCCTGGAGGCCTACGACCTGCCGATCGGCAGGCTGGGCGGCCTGATCTGCTGGGAGAACTACATGCCGCTCGCGCGCTACGCGATGTACGCCTGGGGGGTCCAGATCTACGTCGCCCCCACCTGGGACCGCGGCGAGCCCTGGATCTCGACGCTGCGGCACATCGCCAAGGAGGGGCGCGCCTACGTCCTCGGCTGCTGCAGCGCCATGCGTCTGAGCGACGTCCCCGACCGCTACACCTTCAAGGATAAATATCTCCCTAAGGGCGAATGGCTCAATCCCGGCGACAGCGCCATTGTCGATCCGGACGGCAAGTTTCTCGTCGAGCCGGTCCGCAACCGGGAGGAGATCCTCTACGGGGAGATCGACCCCCGCCGGCTGCGCGGGCCGCGCTGGCAGCTCGACGTCGCCGGCCACTACGGCCGGCCGGACGTCTTCCAGTTGACAGTGCGGCGGGAGCCGCGGCCGATGATCCGCGTGGTGGACGGGGAGGAGGGGGCCGGCGGCGGCCCGCCTCACTTCCCGTAGGTATAGGCCAGAGAATCGTTCGGCACGGTCGACTGGAACTCGGCCACCTCTTCGAGAGTCATGCTGTCACTCACGCGGTAGACGTGCCCGGCTTTGCCGGTCACGCTGCCCGGCGCCCCCGGGACGGTCGACGTCGTCCGGAAGGCCAATATCCTTCCCGGCGCCCAGATCTTGGGGTTCTTGGCCGGTCCCTTGCCGTAGGTGACGAACTCGGCCTTGTCGCCTTCGACGACGACGATCTGACGGTAGTCCCTTGCGCAGGCGGCGAAAAGGAGAGCGGAAAGGATCAGGATTCCACAAGCGTCGGCGAGAGCCATCTTACCCGGCATGGCAGTCTCCTTTGGAAGTCGCACGGCGGCAGCCGTTCGACGGCCTCATTGTACGCTGCCGGGGATCTGCAGAGTGCTCCGGTTGGCTCGGGCCTTGCACTAGGAATTGTCTCGAAGCCAACGCGGCGGGACGCGCGTTGCAATCCAACGCCGTATCTCTCAAGGAGAAGCATTCATGCTCTTGACCATCGCTCTGATTCTGTTCGTGCTGTGGGCCCTCGGTTTCTTCGCCTTCCATGTCGCCGGCGGCCTGATCCACATCCTCCTCATCATCGCGGTCATCGTGATCGTGCTCCACTTGGTACGAGGTCGACGAGTCGTCTGACCTTCCCTCCTTTGAGCTCGATGGGATCGCCCCGCCGGCCTGTGACCGGCGGGGCGAATCCGCGCGTCTCCCGTCCGGAACTTCTCCCGCCCTCCTCCGTATCTCCTTCCGGAACCTGTCGGTGGGGCTTTGCCCTGCCTCGCTCTGAAGAGGAGATCCGGATGCTCGTCAAAGCCCGCCTGCGGTGCGCCTTCCTGTTGCTCGCCTTCCTGACTCCGGCGCTGCTGCCGGCTCAATCCTCGCCGCCGATGGCAGATTCGAAAAAGGACGAGAAGAAAGAGGAGAAGAAGCCGCCGGTGATGCCGGAGGAGCGCTCCTCGCAGACCCGGCACTCGATCGCGCTCGACGGCCAGAAGGTCGACTACACGGCGACCGCCGCGAACTACCTGCTGAAGGACGAGGACGGCACCCCGAAGGCGTCGGTCTTCTTCGTCGCCTATACCAGGGATGGGATGAAGGACCCCGCCGACCGGCCGGTCACCTTCAGCTTTAACGGCGGTCCGGGCGCGGCGGCGGTGTGGGTGCAGATGGGGGCTTTCGGGCCGAAGATCGTCGAGCGGACCGACGAGGGGATGGGCGCGCGGCCGCCCGGCCACCTGGTCGACAATGAGTCGTCGCTGCTCGACGTCACCGACCTGGTATTCATCGATCCGGTCTCCACCGGCTACAGCCGGACGGTGCCGGGGGTCGACGCCAAGGAGTACCACGGCATCCAGCCCGACATCGAATCGGTGGGCGAGTTCATCCGCCTCTGGATCACCCGCAACCAGCGCTGGGCGAGCCCCAAGTTCCTGGCCGGCGAGAGCTACGGCACCACCCGCTCGGCCGGCCTCGCGCAGTTCCTCCAGTCGCGCTACGGGATGGACCTCAACGGCGTGGTGCTGATCTCCTCGGTCCTCAACTGGCAGTCGATCCTCTTCGGACCGGGCAACGACATGCCGTACATCGTCTACCTGCCGACCTACGCGGCGTCGGCCTGGTACCACAAGAAGCTGGCGCCCGAGCTCTCCGGCGATCTCGAGAAGACGCTCCGGGAGGTCGAGGACTTCGCCATGCACGACTACGCCCAGGCGCTGCTGGAGGGGGATTCCCTGCCGGCGGCGCGGCGCCAGGAGATCGCGGCCAAGGTGGCGCGCTACACCGGGCTCTCGGTCGACTACGTGCTGCGCGCCAACCTGCGGATCGAGATCGAGCGTTTCTGCAAGGAGCTGCTGCGGAGCGAGGGGAAGACCATCGGCCGCCTCGACAGCCGCTACACCGGCTGGGATATCGACTCGGCGGGCGAGAACCCGGAGTACGACCCCGCCGACGCGATGAACGGCACGGACTACGTGGCGGCGCTGAACGACTATCTGCGGCGGGAGCTCGGCTACAAGGACGACCACGTCTACGAGAGCATCGCCAACGTCTGGCCCTGGACCACCAAGGGGTGGGAGTTCCGCTACCCCTATCTCGGCGACGCCCTCCGGCAGGCGATGGTGCGGAACCCCCACCTCCAGGTGCTCGTCGCCTCCGGGCACTACGATCTGGCGACGCCGTTCTTCGACGCCGTCTACACCGCCAACCACCTGGGCCTTCCCGCGGAGCTCCGCGACCACATGAAGCTGACGACCTACGACGCCGGCCACATGATGTACGTCCGCCGCGCCGACCACCGGAAGCTGAAGCAGGAGATCGCCGACTTCATCCGCGCGGCGTCGACGGCGAAGAAGTAGGGAAAGCCGCGATGAAGATCCGAGCCCTGGTCAGTCTCTTTCTGCTTGTCGCTCCCGGAGCGGCCTTCGCCCTGCCGTCGGAGTCCCTGCGAGCGAAGGTCGACGCCTACCTCGCGCCCTACGTCGCGGCGAAGGACTTCGCCGGCACGGTGCTGCTGGCGAAGGGGGGCAAGGTCCTGCTGCGGAAGGGGTACGGCCTCGCCAACCAGGAGCTCGGCGTTCCCAACCATCCGGAGACGAGGTTCCAGATCGGCTCGGTGACGAAGACCTTCACCGCGGCGGCGGTCGTTCTCCTCGACCGGCAGGGGCTCCTCCATCTCGACGATCCGTTGTCCAAATACATTCCGGGCTTCCCGCGCGGCGGGGAGATCCGGATCTCTCACCTGCTCGGCCATTCGTCGGGCATCCCCGACATGTACAGCCTCCCCGAGTATGAGGAGATGAAGACGCGGCATGTGGCGATCACGGACCTGATCGCCCTGCTCGAGACGAAGCCGCTCGACTTCGCGCCCGGCACCTCGTCGAGCTACAGCAACTCGGGGTACGCGCTGCTTGCGTATATTGTCGAAAGGGTTTCGGGCCGGACCTATCAGGATTTCTTGCGGGAGCGGATCTTCGCGCCTCTCCATCTCGATCACACGGGCTTCTGGGAACGGCAGCCGATCCTGCCGGGCCGCGCCGCGGGATACGAGCCCTGGCTCCCGCCCGCGGGTGTGATCAATACGCCTTACTACGACGAGTCGATCCTGTTCGGGAGCGGCGACCTGTACTCGACCGTCGACGACCTCTATGCCTGGTACCAGGCGATCCGCGAGGGCCGGCTCTTCCGGCTGGATTCCCTGCGCGAGCCATATGGATGGGGACCGCGGAAGCGGTTCGGCCGCGACGAAGTCGAGCAGGACGGGGCCGATCCCGGATTCGTGGCGCACCTCGGGGCCTATCTGAAGGACGACGCCTGCGTCGTCGTGCTGGGCAACATCCGGACGGCCGCGATCGACAGGATCAAGGTGGATCTGGAGGGGCTCGTGTTCGGCGAGAAGGTCGAGCCGCCCGCGCCGCGAAAGACGGTCAAGGTCGATCCCGGAGCTTTCGACGCGTATGTGGGAAGCTACGAGGCCGGCCCCAAGATGATCCTTACCGTTGAGAGGCGGGGAGGGAATCTCTTCCTGAAGGGTACGGGCGGAATCTTCCTGCCGCTCGAGCCTCTCTCCGAGAGCCGCTTCTTCTACCGGCAGCTCTACGTCCCTCTGGTCTTCGACCGCGGACCGGACGGCAAGGTCTCCCAAGTGCTCTGGGACGGGAAGTACCCCTGCAAAAAAGTTCAATGACTCTTCATCCGCGCGGCGGTGGCGAAGCGCTGAGCGCTGGGACGACCAGGAGCGTGGCCGCGACGCAGGCGGTCAGGCTGAGCGCGAGCAGGCTGCCCAGCCGCTCGTTGGCGGGGACCTGGGAGACGAGGAGGACGGCGAAGCCGAGGATGGTGCTGGCGGCGTCGGTGAGGATGGCGGGCCCGGTCGTCGCCAGGGCGGTCGCGGCTGCGCCTTCCATCCCGCCCATCCCGGATTGACGCGGACGTTCCAGCCGGTCGAGGAGATGGATGGCGTAGTCGACGCCCACTCCGAGGGTCATGCCGGCGAACATCGAGGTGGCGACCCCCAGGGGGATCCCCCGCCAGCCCAGGACCGCGAAGTCGAGCAGGACGGCGAGGGCCGCCGGCACGACGCAGAGCAGACCGCGGCGGAGGGAGCGGGAGAGCCCGGCGGTGACGGCGAAGATCCCCAGCAGCGAGAGGGCCAGCGACTCCAGTTGCGTCGTCACCACGCCGCCGATCAGCGCCTGGCTCACCGCCACGTCGCCCGCGAAGCCCAGACGGATGCCATACGGATTGAGGTGTGACCGTTCCCAAACGCGCAGGGCGGCCATCAGCCGGGCGGTGCGGGCGTAGTCGGAGCCGTGGAGGAAGACGTTCACCAGCCCGCGGGTCCCACCGGCGTCGACGATCCCGCGCACGCGATCCGTGCCCAGAGCGCGCGCGGAGTTGTGCCAGAGGATAGCCGCCACCTGGGGCGAGTCCGGCAGCCCCCGGGAGCCGGGGACATCCGGACGGGTGAGAAAGGCGGCGGTCTCCAGGAATCCGGCCGGTCCGGCCGCGCGTCCCACCCCGGGCCAGCCGGCGAGGAAGCGTTCGAGATCCCGCACGCGCTCCAGGGTCACAGGCACTGCGAACGGCTCCAGCCGCAACGCCCAGGAGATCGGTTCGCCATGCCGCGGCTCCAGGCTGAAGTGGGGAGAGCCGCCGGTCTGCGGCCAGCCGAGGGCCAGGAGGCCGCCATGGAACCGGACGCTCTCGATCCAGGATTCCCAGCCGGGACCGGGAGCCGCGGGCCGTTGGAGCACGAGGAAGCTTCCCAGGAGACGCGACGGAGGCGTCCGAGCGAGGCCGGGCAGATCGAGCGAGCGGTCTCCCACTCCCGCGCCGTCCACCGTTCCCGCCGTGTGGAGCCCGGGCGCCTCGACCACTACCCGCAGGAGGTCGGCGCCGGCGAAATCGCGGTCGAAATCATGCATCGCGCGGGCGAAAGCGCTCCGCGGCGCGAAGCCGTCCACCCAACTGTCCTGGACCTCCAGCCGGCGCAGGCCGTCGCCGGCGACCAGAACGGCGATCGCCACGGCGGCCAGCACGGTCCGGCGCCGGCGGACCGCGAAGCGGCCGAGCCTGCCGAGGAATCCTGCCAGGAAGGCGGTGCCGCCGCCCGGACGGCAGGCGATCCAGTCCGGCGGCCGGAGGGCGAGCGCGGCGGGGACCGCGGTCAGGGTGCTCAGAAGGCAGAGCAGGACCCCCAGGGCCGCGAAGAGCCCGAACGTCCGCACCGGTCCCACGGGGGAGAACGAGAACGAGAGGAATCCCACCGCCGTGGTCGCCGCCGCCTGGATCACCGGCTGTTCGATTTCGGCCAGGGCGAGGGCGGCCAGCTCACCGCTCGCCGCCGCGGGCCGATCCTCCCGCAGTGCCGCGAACCGCCGGAACAGATGAACCTCGCTGGCCGTGCCCACGGCAAGCAGCAGCAACGGCAGCACCGCCGTGGTGAGGTAGACCGGCACGCCGAGCCACCCCATCAGGCCGAACAGCGCCAGCAGGCAGATCCCGACCTTGAGCAGCGGCAGCCAGGCCGCGGCCATCCGTCCGAAGGAGATCCGGAAGACCACCCCCATCAGCAGGAGAGCCAGCGGGATCAGCCCCAGCCGCAAGCCTTCCGCAGGCTCTCCAAGCCAGGCCGCCGGCACGCCGAGGTCGGCCAGGATGTGGCTCCCCAGCAGGGCCTCGGCCGCCGCGGCTCCCACCACTTCGATCCGGTCGCCTTCCCCCGCCCGCGCCACCGCCACCGCGCGCACCCTCCGGTAGAAGGCCGTCCGGTCCACGCCCGAAGGGACGCCGACCACCACCGCGGCGCTCCGCCCGCCGCGGCCGATCAGCAGGCCGTCCCAGGCGCCGATGCGGGCGATGTCGGCGCGCAACTCGGCGATCGCCGCGGGGCTCGTGGGGAGAGGGTCCAGCAGGGTCCGCCGTTGGAGGGTGCCGGGTTGAAACCGGAAGCCGCGCTCGGTGGCGAGGCTGACGACGCCGCCCGCGCCGACGCCATCGAGGGCGGCCAGCGCCGCCGTGAGATCCCGTACCCGGCGAAGCGTCGGCGGCCGGAAGATCCCTTCGGGACCGGTCGGCCGGACCACGATCGCCAGCGGATCGCGGACGCCGAACCACCCGCGCACGCTCCGGTCGTAGGCTGCCACCGGCGAACGCGAGGGGATCAGCGCCTGGCCGTCCGTCCGCAGCCGCAGCCGGGCGAGGCCGGGCACCGCCGCCACCGCCAGCAGGGCGACGGCGGCCAGTGTCCGGCCGGGACGGCGGAGGGCGGCCCGGGAGAGCGGGTTCACGCGGCTGGCCGGGCTACTTGGTGGGGCTCTGGTCGCTCGCCGTCGCCGACATCTTGACGGTGCCCTTGGTGGTCCCCTCGTAGCCGGCGAGGTGGCCGCCGGCCGCGCCCTTGAAGGTGATGCTGTAACCGACGTTGAACACGCTGTTGACGTTGAAGGCGCCGCCGCTCAGCCGGGTGAGGGTCGTGCTGCCGGGGCTGGAGAAGCCGCTGGCGGTGCCACCGACCACCTGAAAGAGGGCGAAGTCGGGGTCGCCCGAGATCGCGCCCGAGATCCGCTCCATGTCGGTCGCGAAGGTCTGCACCGGGGCACCGAGCGTCCGCGGAGCGGTGGCGACCTGGACGCCCAGCGGCACCGTGACGGTGCGGGTCCAGCCGGAGAGCGCGCCGGTGCCGCTCAACTGGAACACCGCGGTCGAGGAGAAGTTCTCGACCTCGCCGCCCAGCGGTCCGCCGGGGGTGCCGCAGCCGCCCGTCCGGCAGATGAAGGCCTGGTGGATCGGCGCCAGGATGATCGTGGTGCCGGGCGGCAGGCCGTCGATGATCATGTGCACCTGATCGGGACTCAGATACTGGCAGCCCGCCGGCGGCAGCGTCACCGTGCCCGTGCCGTTGTCCGGCATCACACAGGGGGCCGGCGCCGTGGCCGCCCCGGCGGCGGCGGCCAGGGCGAGAGCCATGAGAGTCATGAGAGCGATGCGCGAGGTTGCTTGCTTCATCCTGTTCTCCTTCTCGGTCCGGCTCGCTCGGAGCCGGGATGTGGTGGTGGAGGCGGCCGCGGCCCAGCACCACGTGGAAGAACGCCTCCAACTCCATGGGTGCTTCCCTTTATAATTTGCGAGCCTGTTGCATTGTCGCTGGTCAGGCGAAAGGGTCCGCCCGCGTCTGAGCGGACCCTCAGTCGGCCGCGCTGGCCTTTCAATCGGGGCCATTCACCGGGATGGGGCTACGGGCAATTCTCCGGGTAGCAGACGACGACCGGTCCCGTGCAGTGCTGCTGGCCGCTGTCGGTGTGGCAGGTCGCGGGTTCGCAAGTCGTGCAGCTACCCTTCGTCACCCGAGCGCCCGGCGTCCAGCCCGGCGCGAAGTTCGAGCCGCCGAACACGAGGGTGTCGGGGATCAGATCGCCATCGGTGTCAACGAGGACGGAGCCGATCCGCTTCGCGCCCGGGCGCCCTGTCGTGCTCCACGGAATGGCGGCGGCGGGGAAGGTGAAAGTCCCGGCGAGCTCCAGCTTGCGCGCGCTCTTGTCCCGCGCGGGCTGTACCGGGATGAAGGTCATGCGCGCGTCGAACGCGAGAGGGGCGAGGAATTTTCCGCCGCTCTCCGAGGTGCGGTAGATGCGCATCGTCGTCTCGTGCTGCTTGCCGGCGAGGGTGACGTAGACGTGGAAGGAGCCGCAGGCGGTCTTGAGGGGAGCGATGCTCACCAGCGACAGGGCGCGGAACTGGATGCGCGTCACGGCCGTGCCGTTGGCGTCGAAAGCGGCATCGTCGAGCCGCTCGATGAGCGTATCGGCGCCATGCAACTGGCCGGGGGACCCGGTCTCGAGCGGCAGGCCCTTGAAGGTCATGCGGCCGGTGAAAGCCGCGGAGCTCTTGCAGAAGAAGCCGGCGGGGATGGGGTGCTGGGCAAAGTCGTAGTAGGTTTTGCCGTCGGCGATGGTGGTGAAGACGTCGACGCCGCGGTGGATCACGGTATCGGCGGCCAAGGGGGACAGAGCGGTCAGAAATGCGACCGCGAGAGCTGTCAACAGGATTCCTCTGTTCCTCACGCAAACCTCCTTGTCTGGACGACGTTGGGTACCGAGCGCGGCCTACACAATTCAATGGTGTTTGCTACTTGCTGAAGTGAGCTGGCCGGAGGAAGAAACCGGCGGGAATTCCCTCCGGGCGCGCCGGCGTTTCGTCTCCCGGGACCACCACCGGTCCCACCCCCTCTGCTAGGATGACCGGTCCCATGGATAGCATCTCCGTCCGCGGTGCGCGCGAGCACAACCTGAAGAACGTCAACCTGGAGATCCCCAGGAACAAGCTGGTGGTGATCACCGGCGTTTCGGGCTCCGGCAAGTCGTCGCTGGCCTTCGACACCCTCTTCGCCGAGGGGCAGCGGCGCTACGTCGAGTCGCTCTCCTCCTACGCCCGGCAGTTCCTCCAGCAGATGGAGAAGCCGGACGTCGACTCGATCGAGGGGCTGTCGCCGGCGATCTCGATCGAGCAGAAGTCGGTCTCCAAGAACCCCCGCTCGACGGTGGGCACGGTCACCGAGATCCACGACTACATGCGGCTGCTCTACGCCTCGGTCGGCATCCCGCACTGCCCGAGCTGCGGCGCCACCATCCGCCCGCAGACCGTGCAGCAGATGATCGACCGCGTCCTCGAGCTCCCCGAGGGGACCCGCCTGGTCATCTACGCCCCCTACGTGCGTGGCAAGAAGGGGGAGTACAAGAAGCAGCTCCAGCAGATGGCCCGCGAGGGGTTCCTGCGCGCCCGCATCGACGGCCAGATGGTCGAGCTGGCGGGCGAGGTCCCCGCCCTCGACAAGCAGAAGAAGCACTCGATCGACATCACCATCGACCGCATCGTGGTCAAGCCGGGCATCGAGAAGCGGCTTTCGGACTCGATCGAGACCGCCCTCAAGGTGGCCGGCGGCCTGGTCGTCTTCGCTCCCGAGGGGGCCAACGAGGAGACCCTCTCCCAGAACTACTCCTGCTCCGAGTGCGGCACCAGCCTCACCGAGATCACCCCGCGCCTCTTCTCCTTCAACAGCCCTTACGGCGCCTGCCCCACCTGCTCGGGGCTCGGCACGCTGATGGGCGTCGACCCCGAGAAGGTGGTGCCCGATGCCGAGCGCTCGATCCTCGCCGGCGCCGTCGCGCCCTGGCCCGAGGGGTCGAAGTCGTGGCGCCTGAAGATGGTCGACACCCTCTCGAAGGCGATGGGGTTCTCGCTCTCGACCCCCTGGAAGAAGCTGCCCGCCGAAGCGAAGCGGATGATCCTCCAGGGGAGCGGCGAGGAGGAGATCTCGTTCAGCCTGACCGGCAAGAAGTCAAGCTACTCCTGGACCGGCAAGTTCGAGGGGGTGATCCCGATGCTCGCCCGGCGCTACAAGGAGACCGAATCGCCGTCGATCCGCGCCGAGATCGAGAAGTTCATGTCGATCCACCAATGCCCGACCTGCGAGGGGCGGCGGCTGCGGCCGGAGGCGCTGGCGGTCACCATGCACGGCAGGGCGATCGACGAGCTGTCGCGCCTTTCGGTCACCGACTTCCGCGCCTGGATCGGCGTGCTGCCGCTCGACAAGCGGGAGCGGGCGATCGCCGAGAAGGTGGTGACCGAGATCCAGGACCGCCTGTCGTTCCTCGACGACGTCGGGGTGGGCTACCTGACCCTCGACCGCTCGTCCGCCACCCTCTCCGGCGGCGAGAGCCAGCGCATCCGGCTGGCCACCCAGATCGGCAGCAAGCTGATGGGGGTGCTCTATGTGCTCGACGAGCCGTCGATCGGCCTCCACCAGCGCGACAACGCCCGCCTGCTCGCCACCCTGCAGGGGATGCGCGACCTCGGCAACTCGGTGCTGGTGGTGGAGCACGACGAGGAAACCATCCGCGCCGCCGACTGGGTGATCGACCTCGGGCCCGGCGCGGGAATCCACGGCGGCGAGGTGGTCGCCCAGGGGACGCCGAAGCAGATCGAGAACTCCCCCGACTCGCTCACCGGCAAGTACCTGACCGGCGCCCTGGAGGTGCCGGTGCCCGAGCAGCGGCGCGCCGGCCGCGGCGAGCTGACGATCAAGGGGGCGCGGCAGAACAACCTCAAGAACCTGACGGTGGAGTTCCCCATCGGCGCCTTCACGGTGGTCACCGGCGTCTCGGGCTCGGGCAAGAGCACGCTGGTCAACGACATCCTGCACAAGGCCCTGGCGCGCCACTTCTACCGCGCCTCGGACAAGCCGGGCGAGCACGACCGCATCCTCGGCCTCGACGAGCTCGACAAGGTGATCGCCATCGACCAGAGCCCGATCGGCCGCACGCCGCGGTCGAACCCGGCGACCTACACCAACGTCTTCAATCCCATCCGCAACCTGATGGCGATGACCCCCGAGGCGCGGATGCGCGGTTACGGGCCGGGGCGGTTCAGCTTCAACGTCCCCGGCGGCCGCTGCGAGGCGTGCAAGGGGGACGGGCAGATCAAGATCGAGATGCACTTCCTGCCCGACATCTACGTCACCTGCGAGGTCTGCGGCGGCAAGCGCTACGACCGCGAGACGCTCGCCGTGCGCTACAAGGGGCTGAACATCGCCGAGATCCTCGACCTGCCGGTGGAGCAGGCGTACGAGCTGTTCCGCAACATCCCGTCGATCGAGCGGGTGCTGGAGACGCTGAACGAGGTGGGGCTCGGCTACATCCGCCTCGGCCAGCCGGCGACCACCCTCTCCGGCGGCGAGGCGCAGCGGGTGAAGCTCGCCCGCGAGCTCTGTAAGCGCTCGACCGGCCGCACCCTCTACCTGCTCGACGAGCCGACCACCGGCCTCCACTTCGACGATGTCGGCAAGCTGCTCAAGCTGCTGCACCGGCTGGTCGAGCTCGGCAACACGGTGGTGGTGATCGAGCACAACCTGGACGTGATCAAGACGGCGGACTGGGTGATCGACCTGGGTCCCGAGGGGGGGGCCGGCGGCGGCCAGCTCCTCGCCGAGGGGACCCCGGAGGACGTGGCCGCGACCGCGGACAGCTATACGGGGACTTATCTGCGGCAGGTGCTGCCGGCGCCGAAGGCGAAGAAGCGGGCGGGCGGGCGGCGGTAGAGCTCTCTTTCTCCTGAGAACGAGTCCCTGGGACCGCCGGCGGCCCCAGGGGCTCGGGCTTACGTGAGGGCTACGGCCCGAACTCGAAATACCACTGCTGGTTGGTGCCGGTGCCGCAATCCCACACCTGGACCTTGGTGCCATTGGCTCCGATCGTGCCCAGATCGGCGTCGAGGCAACGGCCGCTCGCCTGATTCACCAGCCGGAAGCTGGAATCATAAGTCCACTTCTGGCTGGTCGCTCCCGTGCAGGCGACGAGGGGGACGCCGGTGCCGTTGGTGCCGGCGCCGTCGTCCAGGCAGCCGGTCGGCGAATTGCCGACGATCGTGCCGGCCCTGACGTTGAACGTCCACTGCTGATAGGTCGAGGAGGAGCAACCCCACAACTGCGCGTTCGCGGGAACGCCGGAGTCCAGACAGCGGGTGCTGCCGCCGTTGTAGACATGGCCGGAGTAGATGATTGGAAGAGCGTGGGCCGGGCTGGCAGCCAGGGCGGCCGCTACCAGGAGCGCACCCATCCAAACGGAATGCCGATGCTTAAGGGACGTAATCATTTTCTTCTCCTTTGCGGGTTAGTCCGTCCCGGGACATTCCAATTATTGATATTTAGACGATCTCCGCGCTATCGGGAAGTTGCTGAATATTGAAGGGATAACCCCGGTAAGGACAGCCCCCTGGGACCGCCGGCGTCCCGCCGGCTCTAACT
>DASWQX010000219.1:0-1868 GCA_036403495.1 Thermoanaerobaculia bacterium | reverse complement strand
TGCGCGGCGTCAAGAAGCCGGGCGCCCTCACCGTCACCTCGGCCCTGCGCGGCATCTTCCATCAGAAGCCGGTGCGGGAAGAGTTCCTCGACCTGCTCCGCCGCCATGATTAGCCGCCATGACTGAGGCTCCGGAAATGACGACGAAGCGCGCTCCCTTTCTCCTCTTGCTGGCGCTCCTCGCGGCCGGGTGCGGCGGGGGCGGCGTTTCGACCCGCTCGGCGATGGAGCTGATCAACCCCGCCCTCGGTCCCGACTACTCGTCCTGGATGGCGGGGGCGGCCTCGCGACTCGCCACGACCGAGGAGATCAACGAGTACATCACTCTGGCCGACGACCAGCAGGCCGCCGCCTTCATCGAGCGCTTCTGGCAGAAGCACAACCCGACCCCGGGCAAGCCCGGCAACCCCCTGCGCGAGGCCTTCGAGACGCGCTCGGCCGCCGCCGACCACCTCTACAGCGAGTCCGGCCAGATCGGACGCCGCACCGATCGCGGCGTCCTCTACGTGCTCTACGGCCTGCCGAAGAAGATCGACCACGAGGTGTCGCCGGTCCGCAACGGGCCGCCGCTCGAGGTCTGGATCTACGGCACCGACGCGCCGTCCGGACTGGACGGCCAGCGCCCGAATCCCCTCTACCGCTTCGTCAAGAGCGGCGACCTGACCGTGCTGTACCACGGCCGGGTGACGCCCAGCGTTCTCCCGCCGCCGGGGGAGCGCCCTGAGTAGAGCGACAAGGAGACCTTTCGCATGACCCAAGCTCGCGCCGTCCTCGCGGGGACCGGCATCAGCATTCCGCCGCTCGAGGTCGACAACACGATGCTCGCCCGCATTATCGAGACCAGCGATAGCTGGGTCCGCGAGCGCAGCGGCATCGGGACCCGCTACTACGTCGAGCCCGGCGTCGGCTCCTCCGACCTCGGCGCGGAGGCGGGGCGGGCGGCGCTGGCGGACGCCGGCATCGGCGCCGACGAGGTGGACTACCTGGTCTGCGCCACCATGACTCCCGACCACTACTTCCCCGGCACCGGCACCCTGGTGCAGCAGAAGCTGGGCCTGCGCCCGCTGCCGGCGCTCGACATCCGCCAGCAGTGCGCCGGCTTCGCCTACGGCCTGCAGGTGGTGGACGCCCTGATCCGCGGCGGCGCCGCGCGCACCGTACTGCTGGTCGGCGCCGACGTCCACACCTCCCTGATGCCCTTCTCCGCCCGCACCTTCGAGGTGCTGCACGGCCGCGACCCTGGTCCTCTCTCCCAGGAGGACTTCGAGTGGAACTCGCGCTTCCGCAACCTCCTCGTGCTGTTCGGCGACGGCGCCGGCGCCATGGTCTTCCGGGCCGAGGAGGGTCAGGACGGGAACGGCGGCCGCGGCATCCTCACCTCCGCGCTCTATGGCGACGGCAACCACCGGAACATCCTCTACGTTCCCGGCGGCGGCTCCGCGCGGCGGCCGTTCGTCAGTTGCGAGATGATCCAGGCCGCCGAGACGGTGCCGGTGATGGACGGCAAGGCCGTCTTCAAGCTCGCCGTCACCCGCATGCCGGAGGTCACCCTGGAGGTGCTCAAGCGCTGCGGCTACACCACCGAGGATCTCGACCTCTGGATCATGCACCAGGCCAACCTGCGCATCAACGAGAAGGCGCAGCAGGTCCTCGGGTTGCCGGACCGCAAGGTCTTCAACAACATCCAGAAGTACGGCAACACCACCTCCGCCACCCTCCCGCTCGCCTTCCACGAGGCGCGCCAGGCGGGCCTCGCGAAGGATGGCTCCCTGGTGGCCTTTACCGCCCTCGGCGCCGGCCTCCACTGGGGCGCGGTGCTGATGCGGGTCTGAGGCGGTCCGCGCCATGCCCCATCCCGCACCCGATCCC
>DASWQX010000218.1:0-6248 GCA_036403495.1 Thermoanaerobaculia bacterium | reverse complement strand
CGTTCGCCGGCAGCGCCTATACACTAGCGGGACTCTTCGTCGCATACTTATACTTCGAAGTACCGCGGGCGGTGGTGACGCTCGAGTCGGCGTTCCGCCGCTATCCGCGGGAGTTGGACGGGGCGGCGCGCGCGCTCGGCGCCGGTCCGGTCGAGCGGCTGCTCAAGGTGGCGCTGCCGCTCGCCGCGCCGGCGTTGCGCTCGACGCTGGCGGTGACCTTCTCGGCGTCGATGGGGTCGTTCGGCGTCGCCCTGATCCTCTCCCGGCGTTTTACGGTGGCACCGCTCGAGATCTATACGGAGATGACCGGATTCCTCAACGACGACGTGGCCGGGGCCCTCTGCCTGCTCCTCGCCCTCTCGACGCTGGCCGTCGACCGGCTGCTGTCGGCGAGGCGATCGTGAGCGGCGCCGGAGGCCGGCGGTGGCGGCGGCGGGCCGGGATCGCCGCCCTGGCGCTGCTGGCGGCGGCGCTCGCCGCGCCGATCGCGATTACCGCGGCGGGGGCCTTCTCGCACGCCGCCTGGTACGGCGAGCGCTCCGAGGGGGCGGCGGTGGCGGACACCTCGTCGCTCTTCACCTATGTCCTCGACGTCTGGGGAGGAGCCCTGATCCGCTCGGCCGAGGTGGTCGGCGCGGTGGTGCCGCTGGCGCTGCTGATCGGCGCGCCGGCCGCCTGGGCGTTCCGGCGGCGGCCGTTCCCGGGGTCACGGCTGCTCGAAGCGGCGGCGCTGGTGCCGCTCGCCGTGCCGGGGGTGGCGCTCGCCTTCGCGCTGATCCAGTCGGCGGGGGGCTTCCCCCGTTTCTGGCTGCTGGTCGCCGGGCACCTCGCCTACACCGTGCCGCTGGTGGTGAAGAGCGTCGGCAACGCCGTGGACACCTTCGATCCGCGCCTGGAGGACGCCGCCGGCACCCTCGGGGCGGGACCCTGGGAGACGGCGGCGCGGGTGACCCTGCCGCTGCTGCTGCCGGCGCTGGTCCTCTCCTCCCTGCTCGTCTTCGCCGTCTCCTGGGGGGAGTTCAACGTCAGCTTCCTGCTGGCGACGCCGCGGATCCAGACCTTCCCGGCCGGGCTCTACGCCACCTACACCACCAACTCCTTCCCGGTGGCGGCGGCGGCGACCCTGATCTTCCTGGCGCCCGTCGTGCCCGTCCTGATCGCCATCCAGGCCTTCGGCGGCCGGGAGTTCCACCGGGGGCTGCCGGCGTGACCTTCCGCGGCGAGCCCCTGAAGGTCGACGTCGAGGCCGTCGCCTTCGGCTACGGCCGGCAGCCGGTGCTCTCCGGCGTCTCGCTGGAGCTACCGGGAGGAGGCATCACCGTCCTGATCGGCCCTTCGGGATCGGGGAAGTCGACTCTCCTGCAGCTCCTGGCCGGGCTGCTGCACCCCGCCGCCGGCCGCATCCTCTTCGACGGCGAGGACGTCACCGGCGTCCCCACCGAGCGGCGGGACGTGGGGGTGGTCTTCCAGTCCTACGCCCTCTTCCCGCACCTCACCGTGCGCGACAACATCGCCTTCGGCCTCAAGACCGGCCGCCGCCGCGCCTCGCTGCGCAGCTCGCGCCGGCCGCTATCGCGGCACACCCTGGAGGCGCGGGTCTGGGACGCCGCCGCCCTGCTCGGCCTCGAACGGTTCCTCGACCGCAAGCCGTCGCAGCTCTCCGGCGGCGAGCAGCAGCGGGTGGCGCTCGCCCGCGCGGTGGCCCCGCGCCCGGCGCTGCTGCTCCTCGACGAGCCGCTCTCCGCCCTCGACGCGCGCCTGCGCCGCACCGTGCGCACCGAGCTCGCCGCGCTCCTGCGCAAGCTGGGCACCACCGTCTTCTACGTCACCCACGACCAGGAGGAGGCGATGCTCCTCGCCGATCACCTGATCGTGCTCGACCGCGGCCAGGTGGTGCAGGCCGGGCCGCCGCTCGACCTCTACCGGCGGCCGGCGTCGCCGTTCGTGGCCGGTTTTCTGGGTGAGGCCAACCTGGTGGCGGTGAACGTCGGGGGGAGCGGCGACGGCAAGCCCGCCCGCACCCCGCTCGGGCGGCTCACCCTCCCCGCCGGCATGGACCGCGGGTGGGTCCTGGTCCGCCCCGAGGACCTCACCGAAGACCCGCTGGGAGCGTGCGCCACCGTCGTCGATGCCCGCGGGCTCGGCCCCCACGACCGGGTGCTGCTGACCCTGGAGAACGGCGTCGAGGTCCTGGCCCACTTCCCGCCCGGCACTGCCCCCGAGCCGGGCGCCAAGGTGCGGATCGGAATGCGGTCGCGGGCGCCGCACTTTCTGGCCGAAGAGTGAATCCAAAAATCTGAACCGCCCCTACTTCGCGGCTCGCAGATGATTCGAGGCGCAGCGGTAGCCGCCGTTGAGGATGATGCTGCGCACCAGCGGGGGGAAGAGGTCGAGGTGGACACCCAGGGCCGCGAACGCCTCGCGGGCCTCGCGGTCGCCGCGCGGGATCAGGTAGGAGAAGCCCTCCGCGCGGCTCTGACCGTCCCGGTTCTCCGCCACCACGTTGTTCCAGGTGACCAGGAAGGCGTCGTGGCTGAGCCCCTCCCGGTCCTGGATGAGCCCCACGGGGACGGTGAGCAGGGGGAGGCGGCGCACCTCCATCCCCGCCGCGGCGACTTCGCGGGCCACGAGGTCGAGGAAGCCGCCGAGGGCGTCCATCCCCGGACTCCGCTGCGATGCGGCGAGAGCGGCGGCGAGTGCGTCCCCCGCCGGTTCGAGCCCGTAACCCCGCCGCAGCGAGTCCCAGTCGGCGGCGTCGAGGCGCGCCAGCAGCGCGCGGCCCGCGGCGGCATCCGCGACCAGGGCCTTGCGGTTCGGGAGGAGGGTGACGATCGAATCGAGATCGTAGCCCGCACCGCCGCCGAGCGCGCGCATCAGCTCGATCCGCGCGGGGAGCGCCGCGGATCCGCGGCGGGGGAGCGGATGGACGAAGCGGACCGGGCGGCCGTAGAGCCGCGCCAGCTCTGTGGCGGCTTGGTCGGCGGCGGCGAGATAGCGGTCGATCCCCGTCCCCTCGGCGAAGCTGGCGACCGGCACCCGGTCGAGCTTCAGAAGGGTCAGGATCCGCGGCTCCAGCGTGTGCAGGGTGATCCACGCCACGCTGGGGGTCAGCAGCACCTGGCCGTTGTGGAACGGCACCGGCGCGGTGGTCCAGGTCACCTTGCCCCAGGCGCGGTCGAGATCGTCGGGGAGGCTCCGGACCAGCTCGGGACCGAGGTGCGCGTCCTCCTCGCGGCCGGGCTGGAGGTTGGGGCGGACCAGCACCCGCACCCCGCCGTCCCGGGCGTGGACGAGGGCGAACGGATCGCGCGGCCAGGGGGAGTAGGGGCGGCCGTAGATGTCCAGCAGGCGGAGGTGGAGCTCCCGCGCGCGCGCCTCCAGCCCTTCGCGCAGCGGCGAATCGGTGAGCACCACCAGGGTCCGCTCCGGGGCGGCGGCGTGGACCGCCGAGAGGAACGCCGTGGCCGCCGGCAGGTCGAAGAAGAACGACGGCAGCGAGTAGACCGAAGCCGTGATGCGACCCTCGACGTCGGCGTCGAAGCGCTGGCCGCCGGACGCGAAGGGGACCTGGCGGTCGGCGGCGCGGCGGGGGATCGCCCCCCAGGCGCGCTCCACCGCCTCCGAGGCGGCGAAGTCGAACCCCCGCACCTGGTTCAGCTCCTGGAGGAGAGCGTCGCGCAGGCCGGCGGGGGTAGCGGGATCGAGGGCATGAGGGAGAAGCGCGAGGACGCGCCGGCGGAAGCCGTCGTCGGCCACGAAGCGCTCCGGCTCGACGAGCTGGAGCGCCAGCAGAGCGATGACCTCCTCATGCGTCCACGAGCCGCGGCGGCCGAGGGCGAGCCCGCGGGCGCGGGCGGTGGCGGTGAGGTCGTCACCGGCTCGTTTCGCCACCGCCGCGTCGCTGGAGGTCAGCGCCCGCCCGGCGGCGGCGAGGGCCGCGGGGTCCTGGGGAGAGGCGGCCCAGCCCAGGCAGCCCAGGGCGCAGGCCAGGGCCAGGAGAAACCGGGTTATCGCGTTCCCTCCTTGTTCAACTGCTGCAGGTTGGCGGCGGCGACCTTGTCCTCGGGGTTGATCTGCAACACCTGCTGGAGGAGCTTGCGCGCCTCGTCCCGCCGGTTGGAGCGCATCAGCAGCACCGCGAGGTCGTCCATCGCGGCCAGGTGCCGCGGCTGGATCTGCAAGGTCCGGCGGAGATCCTGCTCGGCGGAGCTGAAGCGCTGGAGAGCCATCTCCGAAGCGCCGCGGAGGTAGATGTAGTCGGCGTTCTGGGGATCGGTCGCGAGCGCCGCGTCGGCCGCCTTGAGCGCGTCGTCGGGCCGCTTGAGGTTGAGCAGGATGCGGAACTCGATCAGCCGGGCACGGGGGTCCTTGGAGGTCGCGATCTCCTGGCGGACCGCGGCGAGGGCCGGATCGAGCTGACCTTCGTTCATCAATTGCAGGGCCTTCTGGAGGCCCGGGCTCAGCGGCGGCTCCGCCGCGGCGGCCGCCTGCGCCGGAGCTTCGGCCGGGGCCGGCGCGGGCGCCGGACGGGCGGGGGGCTTGGCCGCCTCGGCGGCCTGGGCGAGCGCCTTCTGGGCCTCCGGCTTGCGGCCTGCGGCGTCGAGGGCCCGGGCGAGACCCTTCCAGGCGTCGGGGTTGCGCGGGTGGTAGGCCGTCGCCTTCTCGTAGAAGGGGATCGCCTCGGCGGCGTGGCCGCCGTCCACCAGGAGCGAGCCGTACTCCATGGCGATCCCCGCCGCGGGGCGCGGATCGCCGATCGTGTTGGCCTCCGCGGCGGCCGGGAGCTTGTCGGCCAGCGGCTTGAGGGTGGCGGCGGCGGCGGCGGCATTGCCGGCCTGGCGCTGGGCGCGGGCGAGGACCAGCACGAGCGCCGGGCGTCCGCCCGTCTTGCCGTCGATCAGCTTGACCGCCTCGGCCGGCTGGCCGGCGAGCATCTCCGCCTCGGCCAGCGAGCGCCGGATCTCGAGGTCCATCCCCGCGGGGTGCTTGGCGAGCAGCGGCTTGAGCAGGGCCACCGCGCCGGGGCCGTCCTTCTTCAGCACCAGCGCCTTGCCGTGCAGCAGGCGGATCGCCGGATCGGTGTCCGGCCGGCCGGAGAGGAGCTGGAGCGCGTCGTCGCCCCGCTCGAGCTGCACGGCGAGGTTGGCCGCCATCAGCCGCGCCTCGAGGTCCGACGGGTTGCGCAGCGCCCAGGGGCGGAGCATCGAGTAGGCCTCCACCACGTGTCCCTCGCGCGCCGTCAGCAGACCGAGCTCGCGCGCCGCCGGCGAGTCGGGCTGCTTGAGCACCGAGCGGGTGAAGTAGATCCGCGCCGCGTCCGTCCGGCCCACCATCAATGCGGCCCGGCCGGCGTTGTAGAGCACCGCCGGCTGCGAGTCCTCGTCGTCGGCCAGCGGCGTGAGCACCGCCAGAGCGTCGAGCGGCCTGCCGACCTCCATGTAGAGCGCGCCGACCAGGGAGAGCAGGGGCAGGGTCACGGCGGGGTCCTTCTCGATCGCCTTCAGCTTCAAGAAGGCGGCGTCCTTCTTCCCCGCCTGCACGTCGGCGATCGCGGACTCTACCGCCTTCTGCAACGGCGGGACGGCGGCCGGCGCGGCGCCTGCCGTGCCGAGGGGCGCCGCCGGCTTGGCGGCAGGGGAGGTCTGGACGGCGCTCAAGGGGGCCGCCAGCAAAACGAATGACAACAGAGCGAGGGGCTTTCTCATCGATCTTGAGCTCCCGAGCCGAGGCTCGAATAGATTTCTACTCTCTGGAACAGGTGCCGCAGGCCGGCTCTTCCCTATCCGTTCAGCGCCCGCAGCTCGCGGCTCCCGGGATGCACCGCCAGGGCGTGCCGGAGCAGGGCGGCGGCGCCCGCGGGGTCGCCGAGGATGCGCAGGGTCTTCACCGCCTCCGCGTAGGCGGCCGGCGAGCCCTCCCCCTCGACCATCCGCCGCAGCACGCCGATCGCCTCCTGGGGGCGCCCCGCCGAAGCATAGAGCAGAGCGAGGCTCGCCGGGGCGCGGGTGTCGTGGGGAAAGTCGTGGATCTCCTGGAGGAGCTCGCGCTCCGCCTCCGGGGTGCGGCCCAGCCGAGCCAGCAGGTCGCCGCGCACCCAGTGCAGGCCGGCGTAGGTCTGGCCGGCGGCGCCGGTGCGGGCGAGCTCGGCATTGGCCTGGTCCGCGGCGCTCAGCGCCTCGGGGAGCCGGTTCTGCTTCTGGAGCACCTGTGCCAGCGTCATCAGCGGCGCGATCCGCGAGCCTGGAGCG
>DASWQX010000217.1:0-4516 GCA_036403495.1 Thermoanaerobaculia bacterium | reverse complement strand
CACAGGCCCTGCCCGGCGAACGCGGCGAGGAGCGCCGTGGGCCGGCGGGGATCGACCGCGATCGTCGGGGCGTCGAGGTCGAGCGCGCCGTCGAGGGGGAGCCAGTGGGTTCCGTTGTCGAGGCTGCGGAAGATGCCGTTGGCGAGCGTCGCCGCGTACCAGGTGGCGGAGAGCGGATCACGGATGAGCTGGCTCACCGCGAAAGCCGGGAGGTCGCCGAGAGGTTGCCAGGTCGCCCCGCTGTCCTCGCTCACGAAGAGCCCCCCGTAGGTGCCGGTCAGGATGCGCCCCGGAGTCGTGGGATCGGCGGCGAGCGCGAGGGCTTGGGGCAGGCTGCGGGTGGCCACCTGCCAGGAAGCGCCGCCGTCCTGGCTGGTGAAAATGACGGGCTGCTCGAAATCGGCGGGAAAGTTGTAGGCCGCCCAGCGCCGGCTCGGGTTGGAGGGGTCGACCGCGTAGGCGGGGAGGCTCGGGCACTGGTAGCCCGCGAGAGGCGAGCACTCGCCCGACGGTCCGTTGCCGGAGGGGTGCCAGGTCGCGCCGGCGTCGTCGCTCGTCCAGAGCGAGACGAATCCGTAAGGGTCGGTCGTGTCGAGCCTGTCGACGGCCATATAGGTCGGCTGCGTGACGCTGGGACGGAGGCCCCGCGCTCCGGCGGGGGCGGAGGGGACGACGCTCCAGGTGTTGCCGCCGTCGAGGCTTCTGGAGATTCCGTGGAAGTCGCCCGCCAGCACGACCGAGCCGCCGGCGTCGGCGATCGTGACCGGTTTGAGCGCGATCTCTACCCAGTCCAGGCCACCGTCGCTGCGGTACAGGAAGTCCGGGTCTTCGTTGAGAGGCGTGTTCAGCGCCACGACCCGCCGGCCGACACCGCCGCCCGGGAGCCGCTGAGCGACCAGGCCGTCGCGCAGGTCCCCCGCGATGATCCCGCGATCGGTCGCCGTCCAGCTGCGTCCGCCGTTGGCGCTGACGTAGAGCCCGGGGGTCGGGCCACTGCTGGTGTAGATCCGCTCACCACCGGCCGCGACCACGCCGGGCACCGGCTCGGTCATCGGATTCGACCAGCTCGCGCCGCCGTTCCTCGACTCGAAGAGCAGGTACCGGGTCTCGGCGACCTGCGCGGCGACCCAGAGATGGCGCGCGTTCAGGGGATCGACCGCGACGGCGATACACGTCGCGTGAGCGGTGGGGAGACGCGGCGGATAGGCCAGCGACTGCCAGTGTGCGCCGTCGTCGTCGCTCCGCGCCAGGCACTGGTTGGGGTTGGCGGCAACGCCGTACAGCGTCGTGGGAGCCGACGGCGCGAGGGCGCCGCTCACGAATCCGGCATGCCGGAACTGGCCGCGCAGGTGCCAGCTCTGCCCGCCGTCGGTGCTGGCGAGGAGGCCCTCGGCGACGAAGGCGAGGAGCTCGTCCCGGTCCGGAGAAGCGAGCACGGGTTCGGGATTCGTGAAGGTCTTCGACAGGAAAGGGCCGTTCGTGAACGTCACCCCACCGTCGCGCGACACGGCGACGAGCGGCCGCGAGGACTCGACATCGACGCGGTAGAGCGTCTCCGGGCGGCGGGGATCGACCAGCAGTTGGATGGTCCGCGGCGCGGTCGGATTGGAGTTCGTGGGGCGCTGCTCCCAGGTGGTGCCGGTGTCGGCGCTCCGCCAGAGCTCGTTCGCCCGGGTCCAGGCCCAGAGCACCTGCGGGTCTTCGGGATCGATCGCGAGCGCGCTGAACGGGCGCTGGAGCCCGGCCTGGACGTCGCGCCAAGTGGCGCCGGCGTCCTCGCTCCGCCAGAGATAGGCCGCGTCTCCACCCACGGCCAGAATCCGGGCGTAGAGGAGCCGAGGCTGGCTGGGATCGAGCCGCACCTCGATCGACGGCTGAACCGGGCCGCCCACGGGGAGCCAGGAGGCCGTGGCGGGCGCGACCTGCGCCAGCACGAGCCCGGCGAGGACGAGGAATTGACCAGATCTGGGCATATTGACCTGCCTTGCAGCCTCGACCTGCAGCGGCGAGCGGACTGCCCACGCGCGGGAAGCATTTGAACAAGATATACGTGCGGCGAGCTCAATTCGTCGGGGTGCCGTCGCGGAGGCCGCTCTCCGGAATCACCCCGCCATCTCCAGCTCCTCCTCTCCGCCCACCCCCGGCCGGCGGATCCCCAGCACTTTCACTTTCTGGTGCAGGTAGGTGCGCTGCACGTCGAGCACCTTGGCGGCGGCGGTGAAGTTCCAGCGGGTGCGGTGGAGGACGCTCTCGATGTACTCGCGCTCGCACTGCGCCTTGAAGTCCTTCAGGGGGACGATCGGCAGGGTGGCCGGCGAGAGGAGGAGGCCGGTCTCGGGCATCCGCGCGGGCTCGAAGAAGGAGGAGGGGAGCTGGTCGGGGGTCAGCGGATCGGCGCCGAAGACGACCAGCCGCTCGCAGAGGTTGCGCAGCTCGCGCACGTTCCCCGGCCAGGCGTAGCGCTCGAGGTAGGGGAGGAGCTCGGGGTCGGCCTGCCGGGGGCGCACGCGGTGCTGGCGGGAGAAGCGCTCGAGGAAGTGGCCGAAGAGGAGCGGGATGTCCTCCCGCCGCTCGCGCAGCGAGGGCACCACGATCGGCAGATGGGCGAGCCGGAAGTAGAGGTCCTCCCGGAAGCGGCCGGCCTTCACCTCCTCCTCCAGGTTGCGGTGGGTGGCGATGAGCACCCGCACGTCTACCTGGCGGTCGCGCGTCTCGCCGACCCGCCGCACGCGGCCGTCCTCCAGCACCCGCAGCAGGCGCGACTGCAGGGTGATGTCCATGTCCCCGATCTCGTCGAGGAAGAGGGTGCCGCCGTCGGCCTCCTCGAAGAGCCCGGGCTTGGCCGCCTTGGCGTCGGTGAAGGCGCCCTTGGCGTGGCCGAACAGCTCGTCCTCCACCAGATGGTGGGGGATCGCCGCGCAGTTGATCTTGATGAACGCCTTGGCACCGCGCGGGCTCTGCTGGTGCAGGGCGCTCGCCACCAGCTCCTTGCCGGTGCCGCTCGGGCCGACGATCAGGATGCGGGCGTCGGTGACGGCGGCGCGGGCGATCTTGCGCCGCAGCTCCTCGATCGCCGGCGAGGCGCCGAGGATCTCGGACTCGCCGCGCAGGTCGGCCTTGAGCGAGGCCACCTCGCGCTTCAGGGCCTGGTGCTCCAGCGTGTTGTGGATCGCCTGCAACAGGCGCTCGCGGCTGAACGGCTTTTCGATGAAGTCGTGGACGCCGAGCCGCAGGGCCTCGACCGTCTCGCTGATCGACGCCTCGCCCGAGATGATGATGGTGGGGGGGAGGCGCTGCGCGGCGACCAGCCGCCGCACCAGGTCGACGCCGCTCATGGCGCGCAGGCGGACGTCGAGCAGCAGCAGCTCGGGGAGCGCCACCGACGGGTCCTCCAGGTGGGTGGACGCCTCCTCGGCCGAGGCCAGGGCACGCGGCGCGTACCCCTCCTCGCGGAGCTGGAGGAGGAGGCTGGCGCGGATCTTCTCGTCGTCTTCTACGATCAGCAGTCGGCTCATGGCTTTTCTTTCACGGGGCGCCGCTCATACCGCGGCGTCCTCCAGTCGATGGGGAAAGGTAAGGCGGAAGGTGGTGCCGGCGCCGGAGCTCGCCACCAGCTCCAGGTCGCCGCCGTGGTCGAGCAGGATCTTCTTGCAGATGGCGAGTCCCAGGCCCATCCCCTCGCCCACCTTACGGGTGGTGGCGTAGGGCTCGAAGACGCGGGCGCGGATCTCGGGGGCGATGCCGGGGCCGTCGTCGGCCACCTCCAGGAAGACGCCGCGCGCCAGGTCGCCGGCCCGCAGGGTCACCGTGCCGCGACGGCTTTCCGGAGATTCGGCGTCGAGGGCGCGGAGGGCGAGCGAGCTGTTGTCGCAGAGGTTCACCAGCACCTGCCGGAGCATGTCGCGGTCGAGCGCCGCCGGCAGGGGCTGGGGCGGCGGCTCGAAGCGGAGGGCGAGGTTGGGCCAGGCGGCGGCGAAGGTGGTCACGAACTCGCCGACCACGGCGCCGAGGTCGTGGATCTGCGGACGGGGCAGGGGAATACGGGCGAAGGAGGTGAACTGCTGGGTGAAGCGGCCGAGCCGCTCCAGCTCCTCGCCGACGCTGACGGCCACCTGCCGGGCGGCGCCGAGCTCGTCGCCGCCGAGCAGCCGCTCCAGACGCGCCAGCTCCAGGCGCGCGGCGGTGAGCGGCGTCCGCATCTCGTGGGCGTGGCGGCGGGCGGTCTCCTGCCAGCCGGAGAGATTCCTGAGATAGGCCAGGCGCTTGCGGTCGCGCGCCATGGCCCGCGAGGTGTCCTCGATCATGCCGGCGATGCGGCCGATCACGTCGCGCCGCCGGTCCCCGATCTCCAGGTCCTCGCGCCCGTCCGACAGCGCGATCAGGCCGAGCCGCAGCCGCTCCAGACGGGAGTCCAGACGCCCCTGCCGGAGCAGGTGGAGCCCGCCGGCCAAGGCGAGGACGGCGAAGACGGCCGCCAGGAGGATCGTCTCCCAGCGCCGGGTGATCCGCTCGTGGT
>DASWQX010000216.1:0-1563 GCA_036403495.1 Thermoanaerobaculia bacterium | reverse complement strand
GCGAGCGGTTCTCGATCGACCAGTGGCCCCGGACCCACTTGAGCAACTGGCCGGCGCCCGCCTCCGACCGCGGCACGCTGGTGAGGAACGTGCGGACCTCGGTCGTGGTCTTCCCGTCCTTCACGACCACGCCCTCGACCTGGCCCACCTGCGCCACACCGGGCCGATCCAGATACTCGTTCAACGCCGTGGTCGCCTTCAGCGTCCGGCGTTCACGCCGGCCGTGCCCCTTGTCGAGGGTCGTCGCGGTCGCCATCGCCTCCTCCCAGGACCGCCGCTGCCGAGGGGGAAAAAGCCCCTTCCACCGAAGGGGCGAAGGCCACTTCGATGTCGTGCAGCAGTGTCGGTTGGTTCTCCTTAACGTACCAAAGGAAGTGCCCCCGGGCGTCGATGACCTGCTGAGAGAGGTCGCGCTGGCAGAAGATGGCGTCGCCGGTGACCACGCGTCCTTTGTGGTCCACCCCGTCGAGCAGTCCGAGGGCTGTCTTGTGCTCGTTGGTCTTGTCCTCGGCGCCGTTGGGCACGGCCGTCTGGGCGAGCGTGAGGCCCGATTCGTGGGCCATCAGGGAGAGCAGATGCACGGCCCGCTCCAGGCCGTCGAAGCTGCCCCGGGCCGACTTGCCGTCGAGGGCGAACGCCTCCAGGGGCGCGGGCTCGGACGGGATCGGTCGGCCCAGGTTCGCCTCGGCCCACCGGGTCAACGCGGCCTCGAAGGCGTTCACGTCCAGGGCCATCAGGACCTTGCGGATCCCCCCCGCTTTCATGGGCATGCGCGTGAAGCCGAGTCGGTGCATCAGCGTGAGGTCCTGGTCCTGGCCCCATTGGCCGATCGCCGCATCGCTCTTCGCGCCGGACATGATCGCACAGCACACCAAGGCGAGGACGGCGGAGAGGGGATGGCGCCGACCGTGCCGACTGCGAGGATCGGGGACCTCGGCAAGGAAGGAAAGAAGGCCCCCTCGGATGGACGCTTCCATGCGACGCCTCCATGCAACACTTCCCCGGAAACAGGGCTTTCGTTACGACAGGTGCTTCTCCTATTCTCCCAGGTTCAAACTGTCAAGAGCCCTGCCCCCGGAGGGGCCCCTCGAATTGCTTCTCCTGGCCATCCAGGACATCACGGACCGAAAGCAAGCCGAAGAGAAAGACCGCCGGAGCGAGGCCCTGCTCGTCGAGGCCCAGCGCCTCGCCCGCATCGGCAGCTGGAATTGGGACCTGGTCGGCGGCGCCTTTCACTGGTCGGACGAGCATTACCGCATCTTCGGGTTCGAGCCGCGGGATCCGCCCATCACGCTGGAACGGGCCTGGGACCGAGTCCACCCGGAAGACCGGGTGCGCGTCCAGGACCTGTTCGATCGGGCGATGCGGGACCGCCAGCCCTACGAGTGCACCTTCCGCCTCATCCTCGATGACGGGGCGGTGCGGATCGTACAGTCACGGGGGCGACCTGCGGTCAATGAGGGCGGCGAGCTTGTGCGCATGTTCGGGACGATTCAAGACGTCACCGAGCGGATGCGGACGGAGGAGGCGCTCCGCGAGAGCGAGGCTCGCTTCCGCGGAACG
>DASWQX010000215.1:0-2731 GCA_036403495.1 Thermoanaerobaculia bacterium | reverse complement strand
GGTCCGCCGCCGGGGAGGTTCTTCGAGATGGCTCTGAGCCCCGAGATCGCCGCCGCCATGAAGCTTGGGATCGACTGCTGCCGGAGGGGAGACTGGAACGAGGGTCTCCACCACCTGGGGAAGGTGACGGAGAAGGGCGAGACCGTCGAAGGCCTGCCCGGGCTCTTCTACTCCTACCTGGGCTTCGGCATCGCCATGCGCGACCGCCGGATCCGCGAGGGGATCAAGCTCTGCAAGCACTCGATCGAGGTCGAGTTCTACCAGGCGGAGAACTACCTCAACCTCGCCCGCACCTACCTGCTGGCGCGCGACCGCAAGGGGGCGGTGAAGACCATCCGCGCCGGCTTGAAGATCGACCGCCACAACCCTCAGCTCCTCGCCCTGATCAAGGAGCTCGGCGTCCGCAGCCGGCCGGTGCTCTCCTTCCTCGACCGCTCCCACCCCATCAACCGGTTCCTGGGGCGCCTCCGCCACGGGCTGCGCGGCGGCGGCTCCTGAGGCAGGGTCGCGGGACGCCTGAAACAGTTTCCCCCTCGTCCCGGTACGCCGGGAGCGAGGGGGAAGGGGAAGGGAAGCGCTGGATCTGCTGCTGGCTCTACAGGATACCGGGGCTCAGGGAGCGGCGGCCGCGGGGGCTCCGCCACCACTCTTGAGGTCGTCGAACACGATGCCGAGGTTCTCGGCGCCGCTGTTGCGGACCAGGTCCATGAAGTCCACGACCTTGTCGAAGGGCAGGTTGCCGTCGGCGGCGAAGAACACCACCTTCTGGCTGCGCCCGGTGAGGGCGGCCTTCAACTGGCCGCCGAAGTCCGCGTAGGGAACGAGCTGCTTGTTGATGTAGGTGGCGCCCGTCGAGTCCATCCGCACGATGATCTGGTCTTCCGACGGCGGGGGCGTCGCGGTCTCGATCTTCGGGGGCACCTGAGCGGAGTAGCCCATCTGGAGCAAGGGCACCGCGACCATGAAGATGATCAGCAGCACCAGCACCACGTCGACCAGCGGCGTGATGTTGATCTCGCTCCGCACGCTCCCCGCATTGCCCATGTTCATTGCCATGGCTTGAGCTCCTTCGGGTTGGCCGCACCGCCGGTCAGGCGGCGCCGCCCTTCTTCTTCTCGGTGACCAGACCCACGCGGCTGAAACCGACCTCGTTGACGAGTTGCATCAGCCCGCGCACGTCCTTGTACTTCAGGCGCCGGTCGGCCTTGATGACCACGTCCTTGTCCGGGGTGGAAGTGTGCACCTCGGCCAGGGTGTTCTTCAGGTTCTCCTTCGTCACCCAGTTCTGGTTGACGAAGACCGAGCCGTCCGACTTGATCGCCAGCGTGAGCTGCTTGGCGTTCTCCGGCATCTTCGTGGGGTTGACCGTCTCCGGCAACTGGATGTCCACCCCCTTCTGCAACATCGGGGTGACCACCATGAAGATGATCAAAAGCACCAGGCAGACGTCGACGAGGGGAGTGACGTTGATGTCGCTCCGGACCTCGCGGACGAGCGTCAGCTTGTGGTGCTTAGGCCGCATGCTTGCTCCTCTGCCGCTTCATGAAGAAGTCGACCAGCTCGGACGCCGAGTTCGACATCTCGATTTGCAGCCGCTCGAGGACGTTGGTGAAGTAGTTGAACATCCAGGCCGCCGGGATGGCGACGCCGAGGCCGAAGGCGGTCGCCACCAGCGCTTCGGCGATACCGGCCGACACCGCGCCGATGCCGCCCGAGCCGGTGAGGGCCATGCCGTGGAAGGCGTTGATGATGCCGATCACGGTGCCGAACAGGCCGATGAAGGGGGTGATGGTGGCGATGGTCGCCAGCGAGCCGATGCCGCGCTTCATGTCGGAGGTGGTGAGCAGCGTGGCGCGCTCGACGGCGCGGGTGGCCGCCTCGACGATCTCGACCTCGGAGAGCGGGCTGGTCTGGCTCTCGAACTGGAACGACTGCAGGCCGGCCGAGACGACGCGGGCGAGGTGGCTCTGGGGGTACTTCATCGCCACGTCGATGGCCGCCTGCGGGCGGTCGTTCTTCAGGTGCTCGGTCGCCTGACGGGCGAACAGCAGCGACTGCTTGCGGGCCTTGCGGAACACGATCAGCCGCTCGACGCACACGTACAGCGACCAGACGGAGAGGGTGATGAGAATCAGGATGACCCCCTTGTTGAGGATGGTCATCTGTTCCCAGAGAACAAGAGGATTCAGATCCATGCGCTTCTCCTTTTCGAAAGCCTAGGCGCTCACTGCACCTGGAAATTGACCGTCAGCACGTAGTAGACCTTGACCGGCTTGCCCGCGAGCATGGCGGGCTTGAACTTCCACTTCTGGACCGCGTCCACGGCGGCGCGGTCGAGGCCCATCGGTTGGCCCTTGAGAACCCGCACGTTGGTGACGTTGCCGCCCTGGTCGATGATCGCCTCGACGATCACCGTGCCGGTGACGCGAGCCCGGCGGGCCAGCTCGGTGTAGACCGGCTTGACCTGACTGATGATCTCCGGCCGGCTGACGTCGCCGCCGACGCGCAGCGGCGCCTCGTCCGGCACGCCGCCGACCACGCCGCCCGGCGTGCCGCCGACGACTCCGCCGACCACGCCGCCGACGACTCCGCCGGCCACGCCGCCGACGACACCGCCCTCGACGCCGCCCTCAGCTCCGGCGTCCGGCGTCTGCTGCGGCTGCGGCACCTTCTCCGGCACCTGCACCGGCTGCACCGTCTCGGTCGGCTGCACGTGCGGCACCACCTGCGG
>DASWQX010000214.1:0-2291 GCA_036403495.1 Thermoanaerobaculia bacterium | reverse complement strand
CCGGCCCTGCGCCGCATCCTCTTCGTCGAGGACGACCCGGACATCCAGGTCGTCGCGACGCTGGCGCTGGAGTCGCTCGGCGGCTTCTCGGTGCTCGGCTGCGGCTCGGGCACGGAAGCTCTGGCCCGCTTCGCCGGCTTCGCGCCCGACCTCGTGCTGCTCGACGTGATGATGCCGGGCATGGACGGCCCGGCGACCCTGGAGGCGCTGCGGCGGCTGCCGAAGGGGAACGTGCCGGTGGTCTTCATGACCGCCCGCGTGCAGGCGCACGAGGTCCTGCAGTACCGCGAGATGGGGGCGGTGGACGTCATCGCCAAGCCCTTCGATCCGATGACCCTGGCGGAGACGGTCCAGACGCTCTGGCGGTCGCTGCACGGCTGACAGGACCGACCGCGGCATGGCCGATTCCAGCGAATCCAAGGTCGGCGAAGACCTGCGGCGCTATTTCGCCGGCCGCCTGCCGGCGCGGCTCGCCGAGGCCGAGGCGGCCCGCGACGCCGCCCGCGACGCCGGCTGGGCGGGCGAGCCGATGCGCACCTTCCACCGTCTCGCCCACTCGCTCTCCGGGGTGGGCACGACCTTCGGCTTCCCCGAGATCACCGCCGCCGCCCGCCGGCTGGAGGGGGTGCTCAAGGCCTCCCTCGCCACCGGCGAGCCGCCGCCAGCGGAGGAGGTCGACGCCCACCTCCGCCGCCTGCGCGAGATCGCCGTGCGCTCCCACCGGCCCACCCTCGACACCCTGGCGATCGCCCTGGAGCCGGAGCGCGACCCGGCGGCCCCCGGGGACGACGGCATCCTCTTTCTCTGGTCGGACGACCCCGGGTTCGGCGACGGCCTGCGTCTCCAGCTCCGCCCGTTCGGCTACGAGGTACAGCCGTTCGTCGACCTCGCGGCCCTGGAGCGGGAGGTCGAGCGGGACCCGCCCGCCGCCGTGCTCCTGGACTGGGAGGGGCCCGGCGAAGGGGACGACATCCGGCGTATCGCCGCTCTCGGCCGGCAGGGGGACGGGACGAGCGGCGAGCCGCCGAAGCGGGTCTTCCTCTCGGTGCGGGGGGACCTCGCCGCCCGGCTGGAGGCGGTGCGGGCCGGCGGCGACGCCTACTTCGCCAAGCCGGTCGAGGTGGGGCTGCTGGCCGAGACGCTCGACCGGCTGACCGGCAGCGGCCCGGCCGACCCGTTCCGCGTGCTGATCGTGGAGGACGACGCCGACATCGCCGAGCTCCACGCCCGCGCCCTCGCCGACGCGGGCATGACGGTGACCGTGGTGGGCGATCCGATGGCGGTGATGGCGCCGCTCTTCCGGCTGCAACCCGACCTCATCCTGATGGACCTCTACATGCCCGGCTGCACCGGCCCCGAGCTGGCGGCCGTGCTCCGCCAGCAGGAGGGGTACGTCGGCACGCCGATCGTCTATCTCTCCACCGAGGAGGGGATCGAGGAGCAGATCGCCGCCATCAACGCCGGCGGCGACGAGTTCCTCACCAAGCCGATCGTCCTCCGGCACCTGGTGGCCGCGGTGGCGGCGCGGGCGCGGCGCGGACGGCTGCTCGCCACCCGCATGGCCTACGACGGCCTGACCGGCCTGCTCAACCACAGCCATCTCAAGCAGCAGGTGGAGATCGAGCTCTCCCGCGCCGCCCGCGAGCGCTGGGAGGTGGCCTACGCGATGATCGACCTCGACCGTTTCAAGTCGGTCAACGACGCCTTCGGCCACGCCGCCGGCGACCGCCTGCTCAAGAGCCTCGCCCGCCTGCTGCGGCAGCGGCTGCGCAATTCCGACGTCCTCGGCCGCTATGGCGGCGACGAGCTGGCGGTCGTCCTCCCCCACACCGACGGCCCCACCGCCTGGCGGGTGCTCGACGGCATCCGCGACAGCTTCTCCCATCTGCGCCCCTCGGCCGGGGGCCGGGAGATGGCGGCGACGCTGAGCTGCGGCATCGCCGTCTTCCCCGCCTGCCCCAGCGGCCAGGAGCTGATGGAGGCCGCCGACGCCGCCCTCTATGAAGCCAAGGGCGGCGGGCGGAACCGGGTGGTGTTGCGGGAGTAGGGAGGGAGGTTCCTGCGGATCGGGGCGTCCGTGGCCTGCGACCTCATCCCCGACCCTTCTCCTGAAGGAGAAGGGGGGCGAAGTCCAGGAGCTGTCCCAGGCAGGCCCTCCCTCTCCTTCAGTGTATGGACCGGGGACATGGGTAACACTTGTACGGGGACATAGGTAACGCTTTTTGGGAAGCTGTTTCTGGAAGGAGGAGAAACGGCATGTCCTGGCAGGAGAGCGACCGGATGTCTCTACG
>DASWQX010000213.1:0-3526 GCA_036403495.1 Thermoanaerobaculia bacterium | reverse complement strand
ACGAGCAGGACCGTAGTTGAATTGAACGTATCCATGGGGAGGGGATTGTACACCGCCGGGCGCGGTCGGCTCGTCTCGTCGATCGGAGGTCAGCCGCGCCGCGCCCGGGGGTGGGCGTCGCGGTAGACCGCGAGCAGCCGGTCGACCTCCAGGTGGGTGTACTTCTGGGTGGTCGACAGCGAGCTGTGGCCGAGCAGCTCCTGGATCGCCCGCAGGTCGGCTCCGCCTTCCAGCAGGTGGGTGGCGAAGGTGTGCCGCAGGGTGTGCGGATGGACTCCCCGCGCCACCGCGGCGGCGTCCACCCAGCGGTCGATGATCCGCCGCACGTCGCGATCGCCCAGCCGGGTCCCCCGGCGGTTGAGGAAGACCGGCTGGGCCTCGCCGCCCTTCCCCTCGGGACTGCGGACGGTCTCCCAGAGCGCCAGCCACTGGCGCAGCGCTTCCGCCGCCGGCCGGCCGAAGGGGACCATACGCTCCTTGCTCCCCTTGCCCATCACCCGCACCATGCGCGCCGAGAGGTCGACGTCCGGCCAGTCGAGCCCCACCAGCTCGGAGACCCGCAGCCCCGCCGCGTAGAGCAGCTCGAGGATCGCCCGGTCGCGCGCCACCAGGGGACCGTCCCCCGCCGGCGCCTCGATCAGCCGCTCGACCTCACCCGGCCGCAGATGGCGGGGGAGGGTCTGCGGCGCCTTCGGCGTCTTCACCCCCTGGGCCGGGTTGGCCGCCAGGGTCCCCTCGCGGCAGGCGAAGCGGAAGAGGCTGCGCACCGCCGAGAGCGCGCGCCCCTGGCTCCGCTTGCCCAGGCCCGAACGGGTGAGCGCCGCGAGGAACGAGCGCACGGCGAGCGGATCGACGTCCTTGGGGTCCACCGCGTCGGGCTCCTTGCCCAGGAAATCGCGCGCCAGGAAGCCGTGGAAGGTGACCAGGTCGTGCTCGTAGGCGCGCAGGGTCTCGGGGGAGAGCTGGCGCTCGCCCTGGAGGTGCTCGAGGTAGCGATGGATCAGGCGGCGCATGGAACGATCACCCCGTTCCGCTCCGCCCAGGCCGCCAGATCGGCCTGCGCCCGTTCGACGTAGGCGGCCCGGCGCTCCGCCTTGCGGATGCGCCCGGGGAACTCCGCGAACAGGCCGTAGTTGATGTTGGCCGGCTGGAAATTCTCCGGATCGGACTCGGTGAGATGGCGGGCGAGGGCGCCGAGCGCGGTGGTGGCGGGGAACGGCTCGGGCTCGCGCCCCTGCCGCTCCAGGCTGACGTAGAGGCCGATGGCGAGCCCCGTCGCCGCCGATTCCAGGTATCCCTCCACCCCCGTGATCTGGCCGGCGAGGCGCACCCGCGGCTCCGCCTTCACCCGGTAGCGCTTGTCGAGGTGGGTCGGCGCGTTGATGAAGGTGTTGCGGTGGATCTGTCCGAAGCGGACGAACTGGGCGTTCGCGAGGCCCGGAATCGTCCGCAGCACCCGGTCCTGGTCCCCCCACTTCATACGCGACTGGAAGCCGACCAGGTTGAGCTGGCTCTTCGCCAGGTTCTCCTGCCGGAGCTGCACGACCGCCCAGGGGCGCCGGCCGTCAGGGGTCCTGAGGCCCACCGGCTTCATCGGACCGAAGCGCAGGGTGTCCACGCCGCGGCGGGCGATCTCCTCGATGGGCAGGCACCCCTCGAAGAAGACCGCCTTCTCGAACTCGCGCGGCACGACCACCTCGGCGCCGGTGACCGCGGCGTGGAAGGCGAGGTACTCCTCCTCGTTCATCGGCGCGTTGAGGTAGTCCTCCCCTTCCCCCTTGCCCCAGCGCGACTGCCAGAAGAGCTTCGTCATGTCGAGGCTCTCCGCCTCCACGATCGGGGCGATGGCGTCGTAGAAGTAGAGGTACTCGCCGCCCAGGAGCTTCTGAAGCTCGGCGGACATCGCCTCGGAGGTCAGCGGGCCGGTGGCGATCACCACCTCGCCCTCCGGGATCGCCGCGACCTCCCCGCGCCGCAGCTCGATCCGCGGATGGCCGCCGATCGCCGCCGTCACCAGGGCGCCGAAGCGGTCGCGGTCGAGGGCCAGGGCGCTCCCCGCCGGCACTGCCGCCTCGCGCGCCTTGGCGATGATCAGCGAGCCGAAGGCCTCCATCTCCCGCTTGAGCAGCCCGGCGGCATGGAAGGGGTCGTCGCTGCGCAGCGAGTTGCTGCAGACCAGCTCCGCCAGGTCTCCCGACTTGTGCGCCGCCGTCCCCTTGCCCGGCCGCATCTCGTGGAGGACGACCTCGATTCCCCGCTCGGCCAACTGCCAAGCGCACTCCGAGCCCGCGAGGCCGCCGCCGATGACGTGGATGGTAGACGACATGGGGAGAGTATAGAGGGAGGCTGAAGAGGGAGGTTGAATGGAGAGTCCGTGGCGCCGCCCTGGATGGAAATCCCGGGCGGCGCTTCCGGCGTCAGCTCAGCAGAGGTTGGTGGAGCAGGTAAGCCGCGTGTTGCAGGTGGTGCCGCAATTCAACTTGGTGAGGCCGCCCAGCACCGCGTCGAGAGCCGGCTCCTCCAGCCCGCGCAGCGTCTCACGGTTGAGCTTCAGCTTCTTCTGCTCGTTGACCTCTTTCTTCATGAGACAGCTCCTTCCCCGTAGGGGAGTCGGGACGGACCGACGGCGGCCTCGTCCGGTGAGGTGTGCAGTATAGGCTGCGCCGGCGCATGAACGGAAACCGTGCGGGACCTCGCTTCTTGCCGCCACCGTCGTTTCCTGCGACAATGCCATGTTCTTTTCAGGCAGGTACAAAGGAGTAGCTGTGGCCGAGCACGATCACGGGTATAAGGTTCTTTTCTCCCATCCTGAGATGACCGCGGACCTGTTCAGTGATTTCGTCCGGAAACGGGAATCGGAGCAGGCGGAGCTCAGTCGGGCGTTCGCCACGTACTTGTTGAAGTCCCTGCTCCCCGCCAGGATCCCTGGGGTCGAGCTCCCCGAGGTCGTCGATCTAGAGGAGATCAAGTCGATGCTGGCCGAACGTGTCCCAGAATGGACCCATCAGTGGAAACAGGAAGGGCTTGAAGAGGGGCGCAAAGAGGCTTTCGAAAAGGTCCGAGGAGTCCTCTTGCGGAACCTCGAAGAGCGCTTCGGGTCCCTGCCCGCCGAATTTCGCCGGACGGTTGACGCGATCACTTCGATCGAGGACCTCACCGACTTCGTGTTCCGGGCCGGCGCGGCTACTTCCTTGAACGATCTCGCGGACGTCCCGAAATAGGCGTCAGTCCCGCCTTTTCGACCCCCATGCCAGCAGCGCCGGCAACAGGGTGATCGCCGCCAGGGCGCTCAGGGTGACGCCGAAGGTGCAGGCGTAGCCGATCGAGCGCAGGCCGGGGTAGTGGGAGAGGGCGAAGGAGCCGAAGCCCACGATGCAGGTGAGCGCGGCCATCACCACCGCCCGGCCGGTCTCCGGCGCGCCGCCCGGGAAGCCGGCGGGGCTCTCCAGGTAGCGCTGCAGCATGTAGACGCCGTAGTCGGTGGCGACGCCCACCAGGAACAGCCCCACGTAGACGTTGATGAAGT
>DASWQX010000212.1:0-8569 GCA_036403495.1 Thermoanaerobaculia bacterium | reverse complement strand
GGACCGCCACCGTCACCGAGGCCGACGTGCTCGCGGGAACGCCGGTGAGCTTCGCCGCCCAGACCGCCATTCCCTTCAACGGCGCGGTGGCGACCTTCACCGACGCCAACACGACCAATGTCGCCAGCGATTTCACCGCCGTCATCGACTGGGGGGACGGCCATACGAGCGCGGGCACGGTGTCGGGCGGAGGCGGCACGTTCACCGTCTCGGGCACCCACACGTATGCCGCGTCCGGTCACTTCACGGTGACCGTGACGCTGACCGACGACGCTCCCGGAACGGCGACGGCGACGGTCGCCAGCTCGGCAGCGGTCACGGACTCGTTGGCGACCATCCCGACGCTCGACGGCTGGGGGCTGCTCGCTTTGATCGCCGCCCTGGCGGCCGTGGCGCTCTCTCGGCTGCGGCGGCGTCAGGCCGCCGCGTAGCGGAGGGCGACGGCCTCCGCCACGCGGATGCCGTCGACGCCGGCGGAGAGGATGCCGCCGGCGTAGCCGGCGCCCTCGCCGGCGGGATAGAGCCCTTCGGTGTTGAGGCTCTGGAAATCCTCGTCCCGCGGGATGCGCAGGGGGGAGGACGTGCGCGTCTCGACGCCGGTCAGCACGGCGTCCCGCATGGCGAACCCCCGGATCTGCCGGTCGAACGCGGGGAGGGCCTCGCGGATCGCCGCGATCGCGTAGTCCGGCAGGCTCGAGCTCAGATCCCCCAGTCGTACCCCCGGTTTGTAGGACGGCAGGACGGAACCGAAGGCGGTGGAGGGGCGGCCGGCGAGGAAGTCGCCGACGAGCTGGCCGGGCGCGTCGTAGCTGCCGCCGCCCAGCTCGAAAGCGCGCTCTTCCCAGTGGCGCTGAAAATCGATGCCCGCCAGCGGTCCTCCAGGGTAGTCCTCCGGCGTGATGCCCACCACGATGCCGCTGTTGGCGTTGCGCTCGTCCCGCGAGTACTGGCTCATGCCGTTGGTGACCACCCGCCCCGGCTCCGAGGCCGCCGCGACCACCGTGCCCCCCGGGCACATGCAGAAGCTGTAGACCGACCGACCGTTCCGGCAGTGATGGACCAGCTTGTAGTCGGCGGCGCCGAGGATCGGGTTCCCCGCCTGCGGACCGAAGCGGCAGCGGTCGATGAGCGACTGCGGGTGCTCGACGCGGAAGCCGATCGAAAAGGGCTTCGCCTCCATCCGGACGCCCCGGCGGTGGAGCATCGCGAAGGTGTCCCGGGCGCTGTGGCCGACCGCCAGCACCACGCGATCGGCCTCCAGACGGCTGCCGTCCGCGAGGATCACGCCCCTGATCCTTCGCTTTCCGCCCTCCTCCGCGATCACCAGGTCTTCGACGCGCTGCTTGAATCGGATCTCGCCGCCCAGCGATTCGATCTTCGCGCGCAGACTCTCCACCATCTTCACCAGCCGGAAGGTGCCGATGTGCGGCTTGTTGACGTACAGGATCTCGGCCGGCGCGCCGGCGGCGACGAATTCCGTCAGCACTTTGCGGCCGCGGTGTCCGGGGTCCTTGATCTGGCTGTAGAGCTTGCCGTCGGAAAAGGTGCCGGCGCCCCCTTCGCCGAATTGCACGTTGGACTCCGGGTTCAGAGTCCGTTTGCGCCAGAGCCCGAAGGTGTCGACCGTGCGCTCGCGCACCTGCTTGCCCCGTTCGAGGAGGATCGGCCGGAACCCCATCTCCGCCAGCAGCAGACCCGCGAACAGCCCGCAGGGGCCGGTGCCGATCACGACCGGCCGCGCCGCCGCCAGCCCCTCCGGCGCCCGGGCGACGAAACGATAGGAGACATCCGGTGTCGGACCGAGCTGGAGACCGGAGGCGGAGCGCCCCTGGAGGCGCCGGAGCACCGCGCTCTCGTCGGCCACCTCGACGTCGAGGTGGTAGATGAGCGCGACCGCCCCTTTCTTGCGGGCGTCGAAGCTGCGCCGGTACACCGAGAGTCCGAGGAGCTCCCGCGGTTCGAGGCCGAGCTCCGTGAGGACGGCGGCGCGCAACTCGTCCTGGGTGTGCGCGAGCGGCAGGCGCAGCTCGGTCAATCGCAGCATGGGTCGAATTCCGAAAGCCGGACCGGCGGGGAGACCGCGCTGCCGCGGAAGGCCGTCCAGGCCGCGGCGTCGCCCGCGAAGACGTTGAGGTCGACCAGCCCGTCGATCCCCCGAACCCTGCCGTTGTTCGCGTACTGCCACATCGTCCACGGCCGCCGGCCGAGCCAGCGTGGCGAGCGATAGACGTCCCGCACCCAGAGCGGCGACTCGCGGAAGCGGTCCGGAGCGTTGCGGAGGTAGGCGTCGTAGAACTCGCGGGTCATATAGAGCACGGGCTCCCGGCCATACGTCCTGCGCAGGGGCTCGAGGAAGGCGCTGAGCTGCTGCGAGAGGTCGCTCCAGTCGGGCACCCAGGCGCAGTTGCCGTCGAATTCGAGATCGACCGCCGGCGGCAGCGCGTCCGGGGTCGGGGGCACGGTCGCCAGGAAATTGCTCGCCTGCGACACGCCGTCGCGGCAGAAGGTGAAGAAGTGGTAGGCGCCCACGGCCAGGCCGGCCGCTCGGGCGTCGGTCCAGTTCTTCTGGAAAAGGGGGTCCACGAAGTCCCCCCCCTCGGTCGCCTTCACATAGGCGAAGGCGACCCCCTCGGAGCGCACGATGGGCCAGCGGATGGGGCCGCGGTGGTGCGAGACGTCCACGCCGGCGAACGGGTAGCGGCTGGCCGAAGGGTAGTTGAAGCGCAGCCAGCCGTGCCTGAAGCCCTGGTAGACGGCGATTCCGGCTCCGGCGATCAGCAGAAGTGCGAGGGAGAATCGCTTCATGTCGACGTCGGCCTAAATTAGCACAGCCGCCGGAATCCATGCGCCGGCCGGATGGTTAGAATGGATGCCCGGGCGATCCCCCGGGGCCCCCCCATCCGAGAGGAGAGACACAATGGAACCGACCTGCGAGATCCCCCGCGGCCGCCACTTGGCGCCGCATGAGTTTCCCGACCCGGCGATCGATGTCGTCGCCGCCCCCGGCGCGCCGCCGCAGAAGGCGGTGCTGGCCGGAGGGTGCTTCTGGTGCATCGAGGCGGTGCTGAAGGAGCTCGACGGCGTGCTGGAGGTGGTCTCGGGCTACTCCGGCGGCAGCGCGAAAACGGCCGACTACGACGCGGTCTGCTCCGGCAGGACCGGCCACGCGGAGGTGGTCGAGGTGACCTTCGATCCCGCCAGGGTGAGCTACGGCCAGTTGCTCAAAGTGTTCTTCTCGGTGGCCCACGACCCCACCCAGCTCAATCGCCAAGGCGCCGACCAGGGTACGCAGTACCGCTCGGCGGTCTTCACCACCGACGACGAGCAGAAGCGCGTGGCCGAGGCCTACATCCGGCAGCTCAACGCGGCCGGCGCCTACGACTCGCCGATCGTCACCGAGGTCTCGCCGCTGGAGGCCTTCTACGCGGCCGAGGCCTATCACCAGGACTACGCGGCGCAGCATCCCATGCAGCCGTATGTGCTGTTCACGGCGGCGCCCAAGGTCAGCAAGCTGCGGAAGCACTTCGCGGAGCGGCTGAAGGCGTAAAGATTTCTGTTCCGTCCGTCCCGCTCGGCTGTCTCAAGGGGACATGGGCACCTCCGCCTTCGCGATTCCGTTCCCTGGCTCTCCGCGAGCGGGCTCGGGTATCCTTCGGACCGAACCTCGTCATAGTTCGAGGGATCTCCGAGCACACCGAGCCCGAGTGCCTCAAGCCATGGATCTGGAGCGTCTGAGCGACGAGGAGCTGATTGAGCAGGCGCGCGCCGCCGCGGGTGGCACTGAGGCCTGCCTCGCCGTCCTCTACCGGCGCTACTACCCGAAGGTGGCCGCCTGGTGCCTGCGCATCAGCGGCGACCGGCAGGGGGCGGCGGACCTCGCCCAGGAGGTCTTCCTGCGGGTCCACGAGCGCCTCGGCTCGTTCCGCAGCGAGAGCCGCTTCTCGACCTGGCTCTACACGGTGACGCGGAGCGTGGCCATCAACCGCGGCATCGCCGCCCGGCGCCGGGAGATGGACCCGCTGGACGAGGAGGGTGCTCCCGAGCCGGTCGAGCCCGCGCCGGGAGCCGACGAGGTGGTCGCCCGCGACCAGATCTCGCGCCGCCTCCGCCAGGCGATGGAGCGGGACCTGGAGCCGCTGGAGGCCAAGGTCCTCTATCTCCATTACGTCGACGGCCTGCCGCTGGCCGGCATCACCGATCTCCTCAAGCTCGAGAACAAGTCGGGCGCCAAGGCCTACATCGTCAGCGGCGGCCGCAAGCTCAAGCGCCGCTTCGGCCGCTGGCTCGCCCGGCAGACCGCCTAGATCGCGTCCAACGCGTGAAGGAATCGCCATGAACCTCGACGAGAATGCCCCGCAGCTCTCCCTGGCCGAGTGGCTCCGCAAGGCCTATTCCGAGGCCGAGGCCGGCTGCCCGCCTCCCGAGGCCTTCCTGGAGGAGGAGGCGCTGGCGCTGGCCCCGGAAGAGCGGCGGCGGCTCGACGCGCACGCCGACCGCTGCCCGGCCTGCGCCGCCGAGCGCGACCTGGCCCGGCTGTTCGCGGGGGAGCCCGAGGAGGCCGGCGTCTCCCGCGAGGATCTCGACTTCGTGGTGGCGCGGCTCGAAGCCGCCTCGCCCGTCCGGCCGGCTGGCCAAGTGGTGCCGTTCCCGTCCGCCGCCACGGCCGATCGTCTCGTGCCGCGCCGGGCCCCTTCGCGCTGGTCGCGCCCGTCGCGGAAGCTCGCCGCGGGGCTGATCCTGGCTCTCGGCGGCGGCCTGCTGCTCCGGCTGGCGACTCCGACGGCGCCCCGCCTGCCGGCGCCCCAGATCGCCGGCCCCGTGCGTGGCGGTGAGATCGACACCCTCTCGCCGGCCGGCGAGGTCGCGGCGATTCCCTCGGAGCTGCTCTGGACCCCGCGCCCCTGGGCCAGCAGCTACCGGGTGAGGCTCTCGGCGGTGGACGACACCGTGCTCTGGGAGGCCACGGTGCCCGCGCCGCCGGCCCGGCTGCCGGCCGACGTCGTGAGCCGGCTCCACCGGGCCGTCAGCTACACCTGGACCGTCGAGGCGCTCGATGGCGCGGGCGCTCGCATGGCAGCTTCGGAGCCGGTCCGGTTCCGGGCCAAGCCGTAATGTATGCTGTAATAGACATAGATTACTGTGCCAGGCACGACCCCTTTCTTTCGGAGGTTCGCATGACGCCACGCGCCCGCTCTCCTCTTTCCCTCGCCTTCCTGCTGACGGCCCTCCTGCTGCCGGGGAGCGCCATGGCGCGGAGCACTCCGGAGGACGGCGGCGTCGGCAGCGGGCCTCTCGCCCTGCGGGTGAATCCGGCGATCGCCGCCCCCGGCGGCTTGGTGGCGATGGTGCTGCGCACCTACGCGCCGCGCCCGATCAAGCAGGGGCAGGTGTCGATCCGCGTCGTCGCCCATCCACCCGGGGTGGCGCTGCGGTCCGGGCTCACCCGCAAGAGCCTGACCCAGCCGGTCCGCCCGCTGACCCTGGTGAGGGTGGTGGTCTACAGCCCGCTCGGCGACGCGGTCGCCCGCGGCTCGCTCAACGGCCTGGCGGACAGCCAGGTCGCGCAGGTGAGCTTCCAGTCGGCGTCCGCCTCGATCAACTCGGCCGACGGTCCCCTCGCCGTCTTCTGGTTCCAGCTCGATCCTTCGGTGTCGCCGGGGGACGTGTTCGACCTCTCCCTCGACCTGACCCAGACCAAGCTCACCGACGCGGCCGGCAAGCCGATCACCCTCGCGCCCCGAGCCGGCACCCTGACCGTCCGCGCGCCGCAGGACCCGTTCGCGGTCGAGGCGGAAGGGGCCAGCGGCGTCGCCGGCGCCCCGGCCGAGCTGGGAGTGAGCACCTTCGAGGCGTTCCCGGTGAGCGGCGGGCGCTTCACGCTGACCTGGGACCCGCGGCTCCTCGCCGCTCCTCCCACCGTTCGCATGGACCCGCGCTACGGCCAGTCGGTCGCCACCGTCGACGCCTCCCAGCCCGGCCGTCTGGTGGTGGAATTCCAGTCGCCCGACTCGTCGTTCAACAGCGTGCCCGGCACGATCGTGGCGATCTCGGCGACCCTGGCCGCCGATGCGCCGGCCGGCGCCGTCTCGCCGTTCGCCTTCGATCCCGCGGGCACTTGGCTGCTCGATCCCCAGGGGAACCGGATCGCCCTGGCGCTGGGTGACGGGACGCTCCAGATTCAGTAGGGAGGACGAGATGACGAAGCGACTTCACCTGACCCTCGCCACCCTGACGGCGGCGTTCCTCCTGCTCGCGACGGCCCCGCGGGCCGGAGCCCGCGGCGGCAATGGCGGCGGTGGAGGTGGGGGCGGCCACGATGCCGCCCTCGTCCTGCGGGTGAACCCGGCGATCGGCGCGCCGGGAGGCACCGTGGCGGTGGTCCTGCGCACCTACGCGCCGCGGCCGATCCGCCAGGGTCAGGTCAGCATCCGCGTCGCCCGCCGGCCGCACCCGGCCAAGCTCGGCCTGACGCTGGAAGACCTCACCGCCCCCGTCCGGCCGCTGACCCTGATCTCCGCGACGGTCTTCAGCCCGCGCAACGACGCTCTCGCCCAGGGGCTGCTCAACGGACTGGCGGACAGCCAGCTCGCCAAGGTGACCTTCCAGTCGCCGTCCGCCTCGATCAACTCGGCGGACGGCCCGCTCGCCGTCTTCCTCTTCCGGCTCGACCCCTCGGTGAAGCCGGGGGACCTCTTCGACCTCACCCTCGATCCGGTCCAGATCGCCCTCGCCGACCCGGCGGGACAGCCGATCACGATCGCTCCGCGCAGCGACGTGCTGACCGTGCGGGCGCCTGCGGACCCGTTCCGGATGGAGGCCGACGGCGACAAGGTGCGGCCCGGCGGAGTGGCCGAGCTGGGGGTGAACACCTTCGAGCCCTTCCTGGTGAGCGGCGGCCGGATCACCCTCACCTGGAACCCGGCGGTCGCCGGCGGCGCTCCCACCGTCAAGCTCGACCCGCGCTACGGGCGCTCCACGTCCACCGTCGACAGCTCGCGGCCGGGGCGGCTGGTGGTGGACTTCAAATCCGCGGACGCCTCCTTCAACTCCGTGCCCGGCACGATCGTGGCGATCTCGATGCCGGTCTCGGCGTCGGCGGCGATCGGCAGCTCCTCGCCCTTCACCCTCGATCCCGCCGGCACCTTCCTGCTCAACCGGCGGGGACGGAAGATCCCGCTGAAGCTGCAGAGCGGGACGATCCAGATCCAGTAGATCGGCGCCACCAGGCGGCCGCGGTCAGCAGGAGGACCAGCGCCGCCCCGCCGATCCAGATCCATCCTTGCCGCCAGAGGGGCCGCGGCACCACCGGCGGCGCGTCGCCGATCAGCACGTAGCCCGCCCAGAGCGCCGGCCGGCGCCAGCGCGGGTCGGCCCGCAGCCGCCGTTTCGCTTCGGCCAGGGCTTCGGCGGGGGTGAGCCCGCGCGACAGCTCCCAGTAGAACTGCTCCATGAAGGCGGCGGTCGCGGCGTCCCCGACGTCCCAGAGAGTGGCGACGATGGCGCGCGAGCCGGCGGCCAGGAAGGCGCCGGTCAGCGAGGCGAGCGCCTGGCCGTTCTCCCCGGGGCCGAGGGCGGTGCGGCAGGCGGCGAGCACGGTGAGGTCCGAGCGGTCGTCCAGACCGGCGATCTCCGCGGGAGAGAGGAGGCCGTCCTCGCCGGCTTCGGGGGAGAGCAGGATGGCGGCGCCGCGGCCGGGGCGCTCGTCGATCACGGCGTGGGTCGCCAGGTGGACCACCCGCGCGCCGCGGGAGACGGCGGCACGGAAGGCCCGCTCGGTCGCCCGGCCGCCGGTGAACAGCGCCGACCGGCCGCCGAGCTGCCGTTGGACGGCTTCCAGCTCGACCGCCGCGGCCGGCAGCGGCGCGAGGGCGAAACGCTCGATCAGCAGCCCACGCGGGCTCTCGGCGGTCTCTCCGGGCCGCGCGAGGAGGGGATCGCCGAAGCCGAGCAGGCGCACGCCGCCGGCTCGTACCGGCTCCGGCCCTCCGAGCCCGGCCAGCGCCGAGGCGCTGGGCAGGTAGCTCACCGCCGACTTCTCGACCAGGAAGCCGCCCGAGTCCGCGAGCAGCTCGAACGGCAGGTAGTGGAGGGCACCGTCCGGAGCGATCCGCAGCGGCGCATCTCCCTGGGGGAGGGGGCCGGCGGCGCCGAGGAGGACGCGCGAGAGCGCCGCCAAGTCCGCCGCGGGCGGCTCCTCGGAGTGGGCGAGGGCGCGGTGCACGGCCGCCACGGCGTCGAGCACCGGCCGCGGCGGTCCCAGATCGTGAAAGCGGACGCCGTCGCGGCGGATCGCCCAGAGATAGAGGTTCGACTCACCGAGGAAGTACTCGAGCACCGCCCCCGCGCCCACCCTCTTCCGCAGGGCGGCGGCGCTCTGCGGGGGAGCCGGCCGCCGCCCCGCGCCGAAGGCGTCGAGGAGGTCGCGCTCCTTGGCGCGCTGGACGATGGCGAGCGCCCGGTCGCCCCAGCCGCGCCCCGGCTGCCGCCGTTCCAGCTCGGCGAGGGTCTCGACGGCGGCGGCATAGACCGCCCGCTTGTCGCCGAAATATCCGGCTCGCCGGGAGCCGCG
>DASWQX010000211.1:0-1665 GCA_036403495.1 Thermoanaerobaculia bacterium | reverse complement strand
CCTCTGGCAGCCGGTCATCCACATGGTGAACCACTCCACCTATCACCGCGGGCAGGTGGTGTCGCTGATGCGACAGCTCGGATATCAGCCGCCGACGACGGATCTGATTCACTTTTTCTTGAAGTGAGGGCACGGCGCAGGTCATCCCCCAGGGGAAAGGGTGCCAGGCGATTCCACCGGCGCGGAAGTTGATCGTGCATTCACCGGCGCACTGCGTCTTGGCCGCGTCAAAATAATAGACGAAATCCTTCTCTATGTTCGAAGCCTCAACTCTCTTCGGCGACGTCATCACCCTCTCTGGCCATCGCGCCATCGTGCCGTAGAGACGACCCAGACGCTCTACGACAGCCTCCGAAGGCCACGGAGACGGCGGGTCGTCTCCGCAGCGGCGAGGTCGCTTCGGGCTTCGCCAGCCCTCGGCGTCGGGCGGCGGTGCCCGGATCTGCCTTCGCGGATTCGGCGGTGGTCCCCACAACCGCGGCGGTGGTGAGCACCGCCGAATTCGATGTCTTCACCGTCGCGGCGGCGTTGAGCACCACCAGATCGGCGGACTCACCGATTCGGCGCGGATGTGCACCGTCACGACAGTGGAGAGCACCGCCGGATCTGGAATCTCCACCGTCGAGTCCCAGGAGATCTCAGCCGGCCGCCCAGGAGCAGCAGGTTGAGCTCCGCACGCAGGGGTAGGATTAGTTCTCGACCGAGGACGAAAAGTGCCAGGCGCCTCTTTTGGGAAACCCCTGCCGCCGAGCTTCAGAGGCCGCGGCCGCTTTGTACGTCGGAACCGTCGGGGAGCGCCTCGGCGCCGCAGTACAGGTCGCGTCGCCGTTCCAGGTCGGTCTTGACCGCGCGTTTGAATTCCTCGCTTCCGGGGGGTTCCCGCAGGGATCGGCAGTAGGCCTCGATGTCGACCGCCTCGACGCGGGCTTGGATCGTCTTGAACGGCCGCGGCAGGAGCTGGCCGGGGATCTGGACGTGGTGCAGGCCGCCGCTGTAGGCGAGGAGCATGCGGCCGCTGCCCACGGCCTGCAGGATGTCCGCGATGCCGCCGCGAACGGTCATCGGACGGCCGTCGAGGTCCAGGCCGTTGGCTCGCTTCATCCGGCCTTCCGGGGCGAGCAGCATCATGCTATCGGGACCGATGCTGGCAAGGACCCGCTGCCAGGTGTGATCGCGCTCGCGGCTGATGGTGACGACACTGCCGGCAAGGAATCCGAAGAACCTCCCCACGAGCGGGCGCCGCATGGTCTTCGCGGCCCCCGGCAGCACGCCGTGCCTTGCGATGCGGCGCAGGAAGCGGTTCGGCGGGATGGCGACGAAGAGCCAGTCGTAGAGGCTGGTGTGATTGAGCAGCGCGACGACGCGGATGTCGCTCCAGGGATCGTCCACCGGCTCGCCGACCCACTGGACCTCGATGCGGAAGAAGGCCCGGCTCAGCGCCTTCGCGCAGATCAGCACGAGGTAGCTCAGGCGCTGGCGCCACCTCGCCGCCGAGTTGGGAACCTGGGTACCAAGGGCGGGCATGGAGGGACACATGACTTCTGAGCGGGACCGCGAAGACAAGTATCCCACAGCCTTCCCTCGACGGGCAGGCCGGGCCGGTCCTTGAGCTCGGCCGATTGCTAGTGGAGGTCCATGCCGCCGGTCCGCCGGCCCGCGCTATGC
>DASWQX010000210.1:0-3444 GCA_036403495.1 Thermoanaerobaculia bacterium | reverse complement strand
CGCGACGACTTCGAGATCGCCCAGACCTACTTCAACTCCCTCACCCGCAAGGTCTTCCTCCACGACGGCGTCGATCCGGCCATCGATTTCACCGCCGAGGAGCTGCCGCTGCCGTTCCAGGGATGGGAGATGGCGAGCGCCCGCATGTATGCCGTGCAAAGGATCGACGCCGGCGTGGTGCGCCGCATCCTGGAGGACGCTGGTTTCCGTGTCCCTTTCCGCGATATCGCCGGCGACGCCGCGCTGGCGGCCGAGCGGCTCGACGCCGGCGTGGCCGCGGCGTTCGGCGATTCCCGCATCGACGCGCTAGACGTGCTGCGGCCGGTCTTCTTCCGCAACAAGGGGGCGTACGTCGTGGGGCGCGCCCGCCGCGGCGACACCTGCCTGCCCATCGTCCTGGCGCTGGTCAACCCCCCCGAGGGGATCGGGATCGACGCCGTGCTCCACACCGAGGACGAGACCAGCGTCGTCTTCAGCTTCGCGCGCTGGGACTTCCACGTCGATGTGGCGAGCCCGCGGCAGGTGATCGGATTCCTGCGGTCGATCCTCCCCCGCAAGCGTGTCTCGGAGCTCTACGGCTCGCTCGGCTACCGGAAGCACGGCAAGACCGAGCTCTATCGCGACCTGATGGCCCACATCGCCGCCGGCGACGACCGCTTCGGTCCGGCGCCGGGCCAGAGCGGCCTCGTGATGTCGGTCTTCACGCTCCCCTCCTACGAGTTCGTCTTCAAGGTGATCAAGGACGCCTTCCCGCCGCAGAAGAACACCACGCGGGAGAGGGTGAAGGAGAAGTACCGCACCGTGCAGATCCAGGACCGCGTCGGACGCTTGGTGGGCTTCCAGGAGTTCGAGTACCTCACCTTCCCGCGCTCCCGCTTCGCTCCCGAGTTGCTCGACGAGCTGCTGGCCGCCGCCGCGCTGACCATCTCGGCCGCCGGCGAGGAGGTGCTGGTGCGGCACTGCTACGTCGAGCGCAAGGTGGTCCCGCTGGACCTTTACGTCCAGCAGATGGAGCCGGCGCGAGCCGAGACGGCCGCCCTCGACTGGGGGCGATGCCTCAAGGACCTTGCCGCCGCCGGCATCTTCCCGGGGGACGTGCTACTCAAGAACTTCGGCGTCACCCGCCACGGCCGCGTCCTCTCCTACGACTACGACGAGCTCTGCGCGCTGACCGAGCTCACCTTCCGCGCGGTGCCGCCCGCCCGCAACGAGGAAGAGGAGATGTCCGCCGAGCCCTGGTTCAGCGTCGGCGAGGACGACATCTTCCCCGCCGAGATGCTCACCTTCCTCGGCCTCTCGGGACCGCTGCGGGACGCCTTCCTGCGCGAGCACGCCGACCTCTTCGGCGTCGAGCTCTGGCAGGGGCTCCAGGAGCGCCTCCGGCAGGGGGAGGTGGTCTCGTTCTATCCCTACAACCCGGCGCGGCGGTTGCGCGGATAGGTGCGTCTTGGCGCGATCCGGCCTTCGAGTGCCTCCGACGCCCGGGCGTAAACGCCCGGGCTACGACGGAGACGAAAAGCCGGCTGAAGCCGGCTCAAATCGCGGGCGGAGGGATTGAGCCTCCTTCAGGAGGCTTTTCGTTTGAAACGTAGCCCGGGCCTTCAGGCCCGGGCGGGGCGGCGCCGCGTGGGAGGCCTACGGTGCCGCCGGCTGCGCCGGCTTTTCGGTGCCGAGGACGTCCATCAACGGCTTGTCGCGGCCGTAGATGTCGTCGCGGAGCTGCAGCGTCCCCGCGTCGTCCACCCAGGCGGTCCAGTAGACGAGGTGGACGGGGAGCGGCTTGGGAATGTTCACCCAGGCCTCCTTGCCCTTCGCGATCACGGCGGCGATCCGCTTCGGAGTCCAGGTCGGATCGTCCTTCAACAGGTACTCGGCCAGCTCGACCGGCTTCTCGATCCGGATGCAGCCATGGCTGAAGCTGCGCACGGTGCGGCTGAACAGCGAGCGCGACGGCGTGTCGTGGAGGTAGACGTCGAACCGGTTGGGGAAGAGGAACTTGACCCTTCCCAGGGCGTTCTTGGAGCCGGGCTTCTGCTTGATCTCGACCCTGGAGCCGTTCCGGGTCACCTCCATCCCCTCGTGCTCGAGGTAACCGGGATCGCGCTCCATGTGCGGGATCACCTCTTTGCGGACGATGCTCGCCGGCACGTTCCAATAGGGGTTGAGGACGATGTTGGTCATCCGGCCGGTGAACATCGGCGTGCGGTTGGTGACCTTGCCGGCGACCACCCGCATGGCGAGGGCGGGGCGGCCCCCCTCGACGACTTCGAGGCCGAAGCCGGCGATGTTCACCATGATGTAGCGATCCCCGAGGTCGTGCGGCAGCCAGCGCCAGCGGTCGAGGTTGACCTCGATCTGCCGGATGCTCTGCTCGACGGGCGCGTTGAGAGCCACCAGTGTCCCCTTGCCGACCCGGCCGTCGGGATCGAGGCCGTGCTGATCCTGGAACTTGATCAGCGCCGCCTGGAGAGGAGCGTCGAAGAGGTCGCGCGGCGCGGCGGCCGAGGCTGCGGGCGATGCCGAGGGCGCCGGAGCCGCCGGCGCCAGCTCTCCGGAGGCTTCGAGGCGGGCGCGCACGGCGGCTACCCGCTCGCCGCGGTCGCCGGGTTTCAGGGGAGGCCCGTCCGGCACCGCCGGCCAGCCGCCGCGCGCGGCCAGGGCGCGGGTCGCCGCCAAGGCGCCCTTGAGCGCCTTGTAGCCGGCGTGGGCGGGGGCGAGATCGGCGATCGCCGCGCGGACGTGGCCGGCGGCCAGCGCGCTCTCGAGGATGGAGGAAAAGTCGACCTCGGGGATGTCGATCTCGCAGTCGGGGTAGATCAACTGCGGGTTGACCGCGCCATTGCGCAGGTCGGCGGCGAGGCGCAGGAAGGCGTCGGTGAGCCGCAGGTCGGTCTCCGCCAGGTCGCCCAGAGATGGGCTGCCGGTCGTGGAGCTGGCCCGCGTCTGGGCGAGCCGCTGGCGGAGGTCGGCGAGACGGTAGCGTTCGGAGTCCAGGCCGTCGGCCGGGGCGTCGGCCAGGGCGGCGATCAGCTCGTCGGCGTCCGGCCGTAACCCTTTCTCACCGATCCAGGCGGGAGCGTACTTCCGCCGGTCGTAGAAGCAGGAGAGGTCCGGCGCGCCTCGGAAGGAGCCGGTGGCCGTCAGCAGCGTCGGCGGCTGGCCCGAGGCCGGGAAGCGGGCCTGGAGGATCGGCTGCAGGCGCTGCGGCAGAGTGGACGGAGCCTGAGCCGCGAGCGACATGGTTCCCGTCAGGAGGAGCCCGGCGAGCAGGAGCGGTGGACGGCGGACGAGGGGACGGGACGATCGAGCTTTAAACATGGGTGAAAATCTGAGCTTCCCTGGAATCTCTCTACGTTGTCACAGTTTGCGGAGCCTCGGCACTCTCCTTTGGCGTGGGATGGCGCCGGGCCGTTACGGCCGGGTCGGGAATCGCGGGCGGGTTGA
>DASWQX010000209.1:0-7533 GCA_036403495.1 Thermoanaerobaculia bacterium | reverse complement strand
ACTGCTGGCTGACGATGCGCTTGGCGAGGCGCTCCGTCTCGGCGGCGTCGAGGCCGCGCTCGGCCTTCTCGATCAGCGACAGGACGTCGCCCATGCCGATCATCCGCGAGGCCATGCGCTCGGGGTGGAAGAGCTCCAAGTCGTCCGACTTCTCACCCGTGCCCACGAAGCGGATCGGCACCCGGGCGACGGTGCGGATCGACAGCGCCGCGCCGCCTCGGGAGTCGCCGTCGAGCTTGGTGAGGATGGCGCCGGTGAGCGTCAGCACCTGGGCGAACTGCTCGGCGCTCTTGACGGCGTCCTGGCCGGTCATCGCGTCGGCCACGAAGAGGATCTCGTGCGGCTGGATGCGCTCGGCGAGGCGGCGGATCTCGTCCATCAGCGCGGTGTCGACGTGCAGGCGGCCGGCGGTGTCCATCAGGACCACGTCGTGCCCCCGCTGGCGGGCGACGCTCAGGGCGCGCTCGCCGAGGTCGACCACGTTCTCTCCCGGCTCGGGCTCCAGCACCGGGACGTCGACCCCCTTGCCCACCTGCTTGAGCTGCTCGACGGCGGCGGCGCGCTGAAGGTCGCCGGCGACCAGGAGCGGATGCTTGCCGCGCTTCTTCAGCCGCTTGGCGATCTTGCCGGCGGTGGTCGTCTTGCCCGAGCCCTGGAGGCCGCAGAGCATGATGACCGTGGGCCGGCCGTCGAGGCGGAGCTCGGTCCCCTCCTCGCCGAGCAGCGCGCTCAGCTCGTCGCGCACGATCTTGACCACCTGCTGCGCGGGGGTCAGGCTCTCCAGCACCTCCTGGCCGAGCGCCCGCTCGCGCACACGGTCGATGAACGGCTTGACCACGCGCAGGTGGACATCGGCCTCGAGCAGCGCCATGCGGATCTGGCGCAGCGCGGCGTCGAGCGCCTCGGGGGTGACCTTGCCCTCGCCCTTGAGCTGGCGGAAGACTTCACTGAGCTTGTCCTGCAAACCGTCGAACATAAGGGAAAAACCTCTCTGGTGGCTGCCCGCGGTCCCAGCGTCGGCGGGGCGAGAATGGTAACACGGCCGCCGCGAGGGCTCTTCCCAGGCAGTAGGTATACTCCGGGCCATGGAACGAAGAGCCAAGATCATGGCGACCCTGGGGCCGGTGAGCCGCGACGAGACGGTGCTGCGAGGGCTGGTGCGCGCCGGGGTCGACCTGTTCAGACTGAACCTTTCGCACGGCACGCAGGAGCAGCACCGCGAAACCCTCCGCCGCGTCCGCCGCGTCGCCATCGACGAGGGGTGCCACCTGCCGGTGGTGCTCGACCTCATGGGCCCCCGCTACCGCCTGGGCACCATCCCCGACGAGCCGCGCCTGCTCAAGCCCAACCAGGAGGTCGTCCTCGGCCCCGAAGCGCACGACGTCGACCTGCCGGTGGACGTCGAGATCCTGGTCCATCTGCAGCCCGGCGAGCGGGTGCTGATCGACGGCGGCCTGATCGAGCTGCGGGTGGAGTCCAAGCAGGGCGACCGCGTGCGGGCGCGGGTGGTCAACGGCGGACCGGTGAAGACGCGCAAGGGGATCAACCTCCCCGACACCGACCTCCCCTTCGAGGTCTCCGAAAAGGACCGCGCCGACATCGCCTTCGCCGTCGCCGAGGAGGCCGACTATCTCGCCGCCAGCTACGTCGGCGAGGCCTCCCACATCGAGGCGGTCCGCGAGATCGTCTCGGCGGCCGGCGGACGCATCCCGATCATCGCCAAGATCGAGCGCAAGACCGCGATCGAGAAGATCGACGAGATCACCGAGGCGGCGGACGGCGTGATGGTGGCCCGCGGCGACCTCGGCGTCGAGGTGCCGCTCTACACCGTCCCCGTGCTGCAAAAGAAGATCATCGCCGCCGGCCGCCTCTCCGGCAAGCCGGTGATCGTGGCCACCCAGATGCTCGAATCGATGGTCGAGCAGCCGCGCCCCACCCGCGCCGAGGCCACCGACGTGGCCAACGCCGTGTTCGACGGCGCCGACGTCCTGATGCTCTCGGGCGAGACCGCCGCCGGCAAGTACCCCGTGCTGGTGGTCGAGACCATGGCGCGGATCATCCAGGAAGCCGAGGACTACGCCCGCGAGACCAACCCCCGCCCCACCGTCCAGCCGCTGGGGCACGTCCAGGCCCGGCGCAGCTTCGCGCTCGATCCGCACGAGCCTGAAACTCCCGGCGCCGAGCTGTCGCTCGACGTGCCCGACATGGTCTCCGCCGCCGCCGTGCTCGCCGCCGAGAAGATCGGCGTCCGCCGGATCGTGGCCTTCAGCCAGAGCGGCTTCACCGCCCGACTGGTGGCCCGCTACCGGCCGCCGTCGCCGATCATGGCCTTCACCCCCGACGCGCGGGTGGCGCGCCAGATCCAGCTCGTCTGGGGCGTGCGCCCGTTCGTCGCCGAGTTCCAGGTGGGGAGCCTGGAGGACATCGTCAACGTCGTCGAGCGCGAGCTGCTGGCGGCCAAGCTGGTGCAGCCCGGAGAGCGGATCATCATCCTCATGGGCCACCCGGTGCGCGAGCGCCCGCTGACCAACCTGATGCGCGTCCATCGCATCCGGCCGCTTTGAAGAGGAACCGGCGGCGCCTCCTCCTCGGCGCCCTCCTCGTCCTGCTGCTGGCGCTCGCGGACGCCTTCTGGATCGAGCCGCGCCTCCTCCTCTTCCGCGACGACGTGCGGATCGACCTGCCGGCGCCGCGGCTGCGGATCGCGCACCTCTCGGACCTCCACGTCCGCGGCGACATGCCGCTCCTCCACCGCCTCGTCCGCGAGGTCGCCGCCGCGCGGCCGGACGTGATCGTAATCAGCGGCGACCTGATCCACGACGTGCCCGATCCGGAGGGCTACGCCAGGAATTCCTCGGCGCTTGCGGCGCTGATCGCAGCGCTACGGCGGATCGCTCCGGTCTATGCCGTCCAGGGGCACAGCGAGCACCAGGGCGAGCTCGTGGAGCTGCTCCAGCGCGCTGGCCTCGACTGGCTGTCCAACGAGGGTCGCCGGATCGGACCGGACGGCGGCTACCTGCTCCTCGGCCTCAACACGCAGGTGGGGCTCGACCACTGGGCCTGGAGCTGGCCCCCACCCTTCCGGCCGGAGATCGTGGACGGCGTCCGCCTCTACGGCGCCACCCGCGGCGAGCCCTACCGAAGCTTCTATAGTCATTTCGACCCGGCGCCCGCCGGCCTCGCCGATCTGAGCGGTCCCCTCGCCTGGAGCGGCTACGAGGCGACCTGCGATCTCCGGATCTCGAACAAGGCGACCGCCGCCGGCCTCGCCCTCCACAGCCGCCACGTCGACGGCGAGGACCGCCTGATCGAGCTCAGCCGCGACGAGTCGCGCTGGGGCCGCGGCGGCACCTTTTCGCTGTTCGAGCACGGCTCCGCGCTCGTTGGCCGAAACGACACCGGAGTGCGCCCGCAGCCTGGAACCTGGTACCACCTGAAAGTGCGCACCGAGGTCGAGCCCGGACGGGTCCTCGCGCAAGCCAAGGTCTGGCCGGCTAGCGGCTCCGAGCCGTCGCGCTGGCAGGCGATGGCCGAGGACCGCTCGCCCCTCCGGGTGGCGGCGGGCACGGTAGGCCTCTGGTCGTCGGGAGGAGGAACGGCGGTCTTCCGCGATCTCCGCGTCGTCGATCACGCCGGGAAGGTGCTGCTCGACGAGCCGCTCGTCCTGAAGCCCGGCGAACGCGCGCCACGAGGCTTCCGCGTCGGTACGAGGGGGACCCGCCTCGCCCTGGCCCTCGCCCGCAGCCCGCAAGTCCCGCGAGGAACGCCGGTGATCGTCCTCGCCCACATGGGGGACGTGGTGCGCGAAGCCTCCCGCCGCGGCCTGCCGGTGGTCCTCGCCGGCCACACCCACGGCGGCCAGGTGCGGTTCCCCATCCTGGGAGCCCTGCTCACCCGCTCCTCCCTCGGCCCCTTCTTCGACCGCGGCCGCTTCGAATTCGCCGCCCCCAACGACCGCGGGTGGACTACGCTCTATATCAATCCGGGAATCGGGATGTCGGTGTTGCCGGTCCGCTTCGATTGCCCGCCGCGGTGGGCGTTGGTAGAGTTGGGGAGATGAAGATCAGAAGATTCGAAGCCGCCTCCCAGACCCACGACTCGGTCCGTGGTTTTCGTCCTTGTCGTCCTTGCAGTCCTTTACGTCCTTGCTTTGGCCTTCCTGCCGCGCAGGCGCGCGATCGAGAAGCCCCGGCGGAAGTCGCTGCTGGATCTTGAAGGGAAGATTCAGTTCGCCCCAGGCTACGACTACAAAGCGCTTCGGTAGCCCTTACCGCTTGGCGCTGTGCGAAGACCTCCGCGGCCGAGGACTCTCCTGTGGAACTTCGAGCACCTTCAGGAGCTTGCGGAAAGATCGGGAGTTCTCCGCCGCACGCACCGGATCGAGCCGCCTGCAGATGGCCACGGCACCCTCTACCTTGTCGTAGATCCGTTGCCGTGAGCACGCCTTGAGAAGGCCCAGAGCGTCCACGGCATCCGCCCTACCCTTCACCTTCTTTTCGATCCTCTCGGCGTTCTCGAACAGGCCCGCGACGTCGCCCACCGCCTGAGGATCAGAGACCAGCCAATTCTCAAACATTGAGACCTTGAGCACCACTTGGATCTCGATGGTCGAGGAGAATTCCTGAAGACGCGTCCGCGCCTCGTGCTCCACGGCCCGCACCAAGTCGACCGTGCAGTCCTGCCTCGTCTCTTTGTCGAACAGGATGACGATGGATTCAGCACCTTTGGCGAGAAGGATCGGGAAGCGCTTGCTGGCCGCCAGCGCAATCTGAGCCGGGCTTGCGAACGGATGAATGTTGCACACCAGAGGAGACATCACCTGATGCGGCGAACCGAGCCGAGGCAGGAGCAACGGAAGGCCACGAAACTCCGCCTGGCCTTCAACAAGGACGCCAATCTTCATGAGGTGGCAGCCGGAACTGCTTCGGGCACTGCTCCGCTGTCCAGATATTCCGAAAGCGTAAACTTTCCCTGGCCCCAGGACTCCTTCAAGGAAGGATCGAGGCTGAGGAGCGGGTCGATCTTGGTTTCCGTTCCGGGCTTGCGGACCACCCAGACTTCCTCGGGCTTCAACTGGTCAATGAGGATCGGAGAGTGGGTCGTCAGCATAATCTGCTTTTGCTCGGACGCAATCCGGAAGGCTTGGGCAAGATTCCTCAAGGCCCAGGGATGAACGCTGTTCTCGGGTTCCTCAATGACCACGAGAGGAGCTCTTGGATCAAAAGCTGCGACAAGGAGCGCAATCGTCTGAATAGTGCCGGTCGAAACATCCTCGGAAGTCCAAGGGCGACGTATACCACGCTCCTTGACAAATAGCGTTAATGAACGATTATGTGTCCAGTCGGTTTCGATCTTTTCAAGGGTCGGCATTATCTTACGAGCCGTTTCCAGAACCGCAGAGTACTCTCTCGGAAATTCCCTCTTCAGATAGTCAAGCGTGACAGGCAGATTATGACCTGACCGGCTCAACTCAGGGGACGGAGAAGGGACACCAGCCTCACGGCAGCTACGGGAATCAACCTGAAATACCTTAACAGCGCCAAGCAGATTGTCAAACTGGGTCGGCAATCCAAAACGTTGCATCGCGGAAAACAATAGCTCGCCTTTGTATCGCCCCTCTCCACGAGTTCGCTCCAGATAATCTCGAAGTCGCTCATCTAGTTGTCGATTCAAATCGACAGGGTCTTGAGCAGGATCCTGCGTCGATAGGGAGCTTTTTATTTCAAACTTCCCATCGTTCCAGACGATCCGCCGTAACTCCCTGAATTGATCTTCAAGCGAAGGCTTATGGCATATCACGAGCTGCTCGGAGATAACTTCATATGGAGACTGAATGGCCCGCGAGCTTGCAGTAAACGCGAAGGCGTGATCCACCAAAAACCGAGCATTGCCTTCGTCTTCCACCCTGAGTGGAGCGTCGAATATGAATGTGGGAAATTCTACGACTACACGAAACTGAATTGGCTCGGCTGATCGCCGTCCGCTTCGAAAGCAGACGCTGTCGTAACCGCCCTTATAGGAGACTGCCCTTTCTAAATTCCATGCATATACATGCTGCAAAAAATCAATGGCGTCTGCAAGGTTCGTCTTACCCGCCGCGTTCGGACCCACAAAGACCGACAGCGGAGTCGGCTCAATCGCCACATTACGCAGCGACTTATAGTTGTGAATCTCTAGTCGATGGAGTCGCATAGTCGTTCCGCTCAAGCTACTTTGCTCGGAGGCTCTGCTCTTGCCCCGCAAGGGGCAAAGGCATGTAGCCTGGGGCGTCAGCCCCAGGTTAACGGTCCACCACAACCCCAAAGCCCCGAAGGGGCGACGGCAGTCTTCCTCGAACCGCCGACCTGCCGTCGCCCCTTCGGGGCTCTGGGGTCGCTGGGCGTTCTTTTCCTGGGGCTTGCGCCCCAGGCTACATGCCTCTGCCCCTTGCGGGGCAAATCCAGGGTATCCATGCCTTCCGCAGGTCGCACGGAAGGGGACCCGGCCCAACCCGTTCTACAGTAGCAGTTTGACCGATCTATGCGAAACAGGCCGCCAAGGCCGACGCATCTCGCTTACGGGTTGGGAGGTGCGGGCGGTCCCGAAGGCGGCTCGCCCCCCCGCAGGATCATCTTCCCGAAGCGCACGAAGTACTCGGCGCCGGAGTAGACCGTCACCGCCAGCGCCACCCAGAGGGAGATCGGCGCCAGGTGGCGGAACTCGCCCAGCTTGTTGTAGATGATCAGCAGCGCGATCGAGACGATCTGGACGGCGGTCTTGACTTTGCCCGAGTAGCCCGCCGGGATCACCAGGTGCTCGGCCGCCGCGAAGCTGCGCAGCGAGGTGACGGCGAACTCGCGGGCGATGATCACCACCACGATCCAGGCTGGCACCACGGTGTGGCCGCTGCTGTGGTCCATCTCGACCAGCGAGATGAAGGCCGCCGAGATCAGGATCTTGTCCGCCGCCGGATCGAGCAGCGTGCCCAGGCGGGTCACCTGCTGGCGGCGGCGCGCCAGGTAGCCGTCGAAGAAGTCCATCACGGCGGCGAGGAGGAAGAGGCCCAGGCCCCACCACTCCTTCCCCTCGAACTTGGTGAGCAACACCACCACGAGCGGCGGCACCAGCAGGATGCGGAAGATCGACAGCAGGTTGGGAAGGTTGAGCATCGCTAGATCAGGGACCGGGCAATCCGGAGGAGATAGACCCGCCGGCGAGGCATTCTATGCCACCGGGCGGGAGAGGCGAAGCCGCCAGAGATGGAGGCGAGATGGAGACCTACTGCGAACCGCTCAGCGAGGTGGTGAGGACGAGACGGTTGTTGGCGCCGCGGACCAGGTAGGGCTTGCGGCGGTTGGTCGGGAGCAGGATGGCCGCGGCGGTGGGGAGGTTGATCTCGGCCGCGCCACGCCAGAGGGCGAGCACCCGCTTCACGTATTCCCGGGTCTCGGCGAAGGGGGGAATGCCGCGGTGCTTCTCCACCGCCCCGGGCCCCGCGTTGTAGGCCGCGATCGCCCACTCCACCTTGCCGGCGAAGTGGTCGAGCATCTGGCG
>DASWQX010000208.1:0-8710 GCA_036403495.1 Thermoanaerobaculia bacterium | reverse complement strand
CGACGAATCGGCCGCCCTCTCAGGGCTTGGGATGCTTCCGGGGTCCCGTGCACCTGGCGTTGACACGCCAGGCTGGACAAAGCCCGCCCTCCGGGCGATCCCCCTCCCTGTTTCAAGATCTGTAGAAGAGGGCGCAGTTTCCTCTCGGCCCTCGCAGGTGTCCAATCAGGCAGGGAGGAAAACGAACCATGAAACGCGGAACCCTGGTGCCGGTCCTGTTGGTCCTCACCCTGTGCGCGGGAGGCCTCGCGCGCGCCGAGGAGCCCGTCAAGACGGAGCTGGACACGTCGTTCGCCCTGTCCGTCGGAGAGACGGCGCGGTTGGAGCCCGAGGGCTTCGAGGTCACTCTCCGGTCGATGTCCGACGACTCGGGCTGCGACGATCCCAAGGCGTGCTCGACCCTCCTGTTCAAGGGGACGATCCTGACGCGCCTGGGAGAGAAGAAGGATCTGGCGCAGATCACGGCCATGTTCGAGCCGGGCAAGGTCTTCACCCTGGATTTCGAAGGGTACCAGGTTCAGCTCAGCGACATCCGCCGTCCCAAGGACAAGGGGGCGCTCTACGCGTCGTTCAGAGTGGTGAAGCTGCCGCCGGAGAGCGAGAAAAAGGACTAGAAAATATATGCCAGCGCGAACGCCACCTGAGCGCCCATCATCATCAGGTACATGTGCTTCCAGGACGGGTGGTTCTCCGTCTCGGTCAACGAGTTGGGGTCGCGCAGAATCAGCCAGACCGTGTAGGCGCCCCAGACCGTGAACACCGCGCCGAAGGCGGTGAGGATGTACGGATTGCCGGTGAGGATGGCGTGCGACGGGTTCTGCGGATCGCGCAGGTACGCCCCGAGCGGCACGAAGAGCCAGGGGAGGATGAAGAAGGGGCTGATGATCCACGCCGCCTTCTTGGCGCCGTAGAGGATGGGGAGGGTCTTGCAGCCGCCGGCGCGGTCCCCCTCCATGTCCGCGAAGTCCTTGGTCGAGGCGGCGCCGACCAGGAAGAGGCCAATCACCCCGCCGATGTACCAGGGCTCGCTGAAGGCCACGTGAGCCACCATTGCCCACCCCGCCACCTTGAGCAGCACGCCGCGCGGAATGGCGATCGTGAAGTTGGCGAGCATGCCGCGCACCTTCGTCCGGCCGAGCGACGGCGCCGAATAGATGAAGGTAAAGAGGAGCCCCGCCAGGTAGATGAAGAAGGTCACGTGCTCGCCGAGGGGCGCCGCGAGCTTCTCACCCAGAGTGTTGTAGGGAAACGGCACCACCAGCCAAGTCGGGATCAGCGCCAGCGCGTAGAGAATCCAGGAGAAGATCCAGACCTCGCGCACCGAAAGAGCGCCGGTGACCAGCGGCCGGGTCGGCTTGTTGAGGCGGTCGATCTCCAGGTCGTAGATCTGGTTGATCGCGTTCGAGGCCGCGTTCATGAAGCTGGCGCAGAGCGAGCCGAGGATCACCGTGGCCACCACCGTGAGCGTGACGGCGCGGGCGGGGTCGGGGTTGTGGACCGAGCCGAAGGCGCAGATCGAGCCCGAGACGATGCCCAGCAGCGGCGGCAGCAGCGTGAACGGCCGCGCGAGCTGCGAATAGAGGGAGAGCTTGGACACAGGTAGACCTCAAAGGACCCAGAAGGTGAAAGCCGCGGCGACCAGGGCGCCCACCAGGGTGTTCAGGAAATTGAGAGCCTCGTTGTCGAGGAGGCGGCGCTTTTCGAGCGCGGCGCCCACCACGCTCTCGAAGGTGGTGCCGACGAAGGCGGCGAAGACGACGACCGGCACGCCCTTCCAGGAGAACAGGCCGAGCGCCGCGCCGAGCGCCGCGATCACCAGCGAGGCGAGGATGCCTGCGAGCGTGCCTTCGAGGGAGACGGCGCCCTCCGTACCGCGCGGCACCGGGCGGAAGGTGGTGACGAGATAGGTACGGCGGCCGAGGAGCTGGCCGATCTCGCTCGACGAGGTGTCGGCGGCGGCGGTGGCGAAGGCACCCGCGAAGGCGAGGGCGAAGAGCACCGGGTGGCCGGTCATCGCCGCGAACAGGGCGCAGGCTGTGGCGACTCCCGCGTTGGCGAGGGCGTGGCGGGCGCCGCGCCGCCCCTTGTCCTCCTGGGCGAGCTTGGCTGCGGCCTTCTTGCGATAGCCGAACTTGGTGCAGGCGCTGCCGATGACGAAGAAGGCCATCAGCAGGAGATACCCCTGCCAGTTCAGGAAGGCGTAGATGATGAACCCCACCAGGAAGCCGGCGACGACGCCCGAGCGGTTCACCGTGCGCGCCGCGTAGGCCGCGCCGGCGAGCGCGGCGTTGACGGCGGCGGAGATCAGCAGCCGGAGCGGCAGGCCGGGATCGGCCAGGAAAGCTCCCCAGTGCCCCTGGGTGAGCACGAGGCCGAGCAGGAAGAGGCCGGAGACCAGCGGCACGCCGAGGTTGTCGTCGAGCCCCTGCGGCAGCGATTCGAGCGCGGCGGCGAGGAGGGCGGTGAGGAAGCAGGCCGCCAGGGCGAACGCCCAACCGTACGATCTCCCCTGGTTCGGCGCCGTCCAGATCAGCAGCACGGCCGCGGCCACGGTACCGAAGAGGACGTAGGCGAGCGAGCCCATCCAGCTCTTCCGCGGGTTCCAGGGGAGCTTGCTCCGCCCCAGCGACATGCCGGCCACCGAGGCCATGCCGTCGCCGAAGGCGAGGATCCCCCAGGCCGCCGCCGCCACCTCCAGGCGCCGCCAGAAGACCAGGATCAGCAGCAGCACGGTGAGCGGATAGAGGATGATGCCGATCGAGGTGCCGGAGCTGACCTCGTGCTCCCGCCAGAGCTTGCGCCCGCCGATGTGGGGGAGCAGGAAGAGGTTGAAGCCGAGCGCGCCGGCGGCGAGGATCGCCGCCCAGAGGGGTCCCAGGAAGCGCAGGGAGAAGGCGATCGTCCCCACGCCCATGTGGACGACCTTGCGCAACAGCTCGCCGCGGGTGAGGGCCATTACCTTGCTTTCCCCATCTGGCCGGTCTCCTTGAGCCAGGCGACGGTCGAGGCGAGCCCCTCGGCGAACGGGCGCGGATGGTAGCCGAGCTCCCGCTCCGCTTTCCCCGAGTCGTAGGCCCAGTCGTGCTTGTAGATCTCGACGAGGTCGGGGGTGAGCTGCGGCGTGGTGCCGCGCAGGCGCGACCAAGCCTTCTGCGCCGCGCCGGCCGTCTTGGCGACGGCGTCCGGGAAATGCAGGGTGGGGATCTTCGCGCCGGTCGCCTCGCCGACCTGACGGTAGAAATCGCCGAGCAATACATTCTCGCCGCCGAGGACGTATCGCCCGGTCGCCGGCCCCTCCAGGGCGAGGGCGACGCCGCGGGCGACGTCGTCGACGTAGACGTAGTTCCAGCGCCGCTCGGGGCTGCCGATGAGGCCCGGAAGCTTGCCGTGGACGAGGTCGAGGATGTGGCGCACGACGATGTTCCCCTCGGTCATCTCGCCCGGGCCGTAGATCACGCCGGGGTAGACGACGCTGAGCGGAGCGCCGTTACCGATGGCCTTGCGCGCCAAGCGGTCGGAGAGGGTCTTGGTGCGCTCGTAATCGTTGATCCAGACGCGGTCGTCGGGCGGCGCCGACTCGTCGAGCACGCGGCCGTCCGTGGGACCGAGGGCGATGAAACTGGAGACGTAGAGCACCCGCTCGACGCTCCCCGTCGCCTCGGCCGCGGCGAGGACGTTCTCCAGGCCGCCGACGTTGATGCGGTCGAACTCCGCGCGCGGCGCGAGGATCTTCACCAGGGCCGCCGCGTGGACCACCGCGTCACACCCGGCGATGGCCCGGGTGAGGCCCAGCCGGTCGGTGACGTCCCCTTCGGCGAATTCGATGCCCGCGGGGAAGCGGTCGCGGGACGAGCCTCGGCGCACCAGCAGGCGCAGCGCGTGGCGGGGGCTGAGCTCGGAGACGATGCGGCGCCCGAGGAAACCGGTGCCGCCGGTGACGAGGATTTTCATAATGATTGCTCCCCGGTCCCGCAATCCAAAATCCAAAATCTAAAATCCAAAATCCCTCCATATATCTTGTAGCGCGTCGTCCAGCGTCCGCCGGGGCGCCCAGCCGAGGGCGCGGAGGCGGCCGGCGTCGCCGGAGAGACGGGGGATGTCGAAGGGGCGCGGAGGGTAGGCTCCCTCCTTCACCTCGGCCTCCACGCCGGAGATCGCGAGCAGGCGCTTCAGGGCTTCGGCCATCGTCACCGCCTGGCCACTGGCGAGGTTGTAGACGCTCCCGCGCTCCCCCGTCTCGGCCAGCAGTCGATAGGCCTCGGCGCCGTCGTCGACGTGGATGAAATCGCGCGCGGTGGAGAGATCGCCGACCTCCAGCACCGGCGGTCGTTCGCCGCGGCGGATGGCGGCGAGCTGCGAGGCCCAGGAGGCAAGCGCGAACTTGGGCGCCTGCCCGGGACCGATCAGGTTGAACGAACGGACGATCACCGCGCTGTGAGCGGCGGCGATCCGCTCGGCCGCCGCTTTGGTGAGCGCATAGGGCGTCTGCGGCGCCACGGGATGCGATTCAGGGATCGGCTGCTCGCTCTCCGGAACTGTGCCGTAGACATCGCCGCTCGACGCGATCACCACCGGCGGGTTTCCACAGGCGGCCGCCGCGGCGAGCACGTTCTCAGTCCCGGCGACGTTGACCCAGTAGTAGTCGGACATCCGCTGCCAGTCCCAGGACTCGCCGATATGGGATAGCCCGGCGAGGTTGACGATCGCGTCGGGCTTGGCTGACCGCATCGCCCGCTCCAGCGCGCTGCGGTTGAGGATGTCGGCCTCGTGCAGCTCGACACCCTCCATTATTTCGCCATCCATGACCGGCACGGCGTCGATGTAGGTGCCGCTCACCCGGTCTCCCCGCGCGAGGAGGTGGCGGGCCAGCCGCATGCCCACGAAGCCGCCGACACCGGTGATCAGGACGCGCATCGGCCGTTACCGCTGACGGCGGGCGAGCGTCCGGCGCCAGTAGTCGAGGAGGTCGCCGACGGTCTGCTCGAACGGGATCCGCGGCTCCCAGCCGGTGTCGGCGCGGAACTTCGAGCTGTCGCCGATCAGGATCTCGACGTCGGAGGGGCGCAGGCGGTCGGGATCGACCTCGATCTTGACCTCCACCTTCGAGTGCGAGAGCACGAGGTTCAGCATGTCGCGGATCGTGATCCCCCGCCCGGTGGCGATGTTGTAGACCTCGCCGGGCTTCGCCTTGGTCACCGCCAGCCAGTAGGCGCGCACCATGTCGCGCACGTCGGTGAAATCGCGGATGGCGTCGATGTTGCCCACCCGGATCACCGGCTCCTGGTGCCCGAGCTCAATCGCCGCCACCTGGCTGCAGAAGTTGGAGGTGACGAACACTTGGCCCCGCCGCGGCCCGGTGTGGTTGAAGCCGCGGGTGCGGACCGACTTGATGCCGTAGCTCTGGAAGTACTGATAGCCGAGGTAGTCCTGGGCGACCTTGGAGACCGCGTAGGGGGAGAGCGGACGCAGCGGGTTGGTCTCCTTGATCGGCGTCTCGTCCGGCAGCACCAGGCCGTACTCCTCGCTGGAGCAGGCGATCTGCACGACCGGATCGAGCTTCAGCGCGCGGATCGCCTCGAACAGGTTGGTCTGGCCGGTGACGTTGGTGACGATCGTGTCGTTGGGCGCGTTCCAGCTCGACGGCACGAAGCTCTGCGCGGCGAGGTGGAAGATGTAGTCCGGACGGGTGATCTCGAGCGCGCGGTGCATCGAGGTGTAGTCGCGGAGGTCGGCCTCGACGAGGTGGATCTGCTTGTCGAGATGCTCCACGTTGTCCATACGGCTGCGCCAGCGGAAGGTGCCGTAGACCTTCACGTCCGGATGCTCCGCGAGCAGATATTCCGCCAGGTGGGAACCGGCGAAACCGGTGATGCCGGTGATCAAAGCCCTCATTGATTCCTCTCTTTCCGCAGATGCCGCAGGTGGGCCAGCGTCTCGACGAGCCCTTCCTCCCAGGTCTCCACACGCCGGCCTGCGATCGATTCAAAGCGCCCGACGTCCAGCACCGAGTAGGCGGGACGGGGCGCGGGTCGGGGGAACTCCGCGGTGGTGACCGGGATCACCTCGACCGCGCCCGACCAGAGCCGGGCGATCTCGACCGCGAAAGCGTACCAGGAGACCGACTCCCGGTTCTGAAAATGCACGATTCCGGTGACCTCGCGGGCCGCCAGGTCGAGCAGCGCGCGCGCCAGCGACGGCGTCGAGGTGGGGCACCCCTCCTGGTCCGCCACCACCCGCAGCGGCACGCGGCCGCTCTCGATCAGGTGGACCATCGTGGCGACGAAGTTGGGGCCGCCGGGTCCGAACAGCCAGCTCGTGCGCACCACGGCGGCGCGGTCACAGGCGAGCGCCAGGCGCTCCCCCGCGAGCTTGCTCTCGCCGTAGACCGAGAGCGGCGAGGTGGGAGCATCCTCCCGGTAGGGCTCCCTGGTCCGGCCGTCGAAGACGTAGTCGGTCGACACCTGCACCAGCCGCGCCCCCGTCCGCTCCGCCAGGGCCACGGCGTGGGCCACGCCGTCGGCGTTGACCGCGAAGGCCCGCTCCCGCTCGGTCTCGGCGGCGTCGACTTTGGTGAACGCCGCGCAGTTGACCACCAGATCGGGGCGGAAGCGTTCCGCCCAGCCGAGCAGGCCGTCGCGGTCCGCGAGGTCCGCCTGGTCCCGGGAGAGCCCGAGAGCGGACCAGCCGCGGGAGCGCGCCTCGGCCACCACCGCCCGGCCGAGCATGCCGGTGCCACCCAGGACCAGGCAGCGCACTAGCTGATCCCGACCTCCGAGTTGTCGCCGAGCATGAAGCGGTAGGCCTTGGGCTTGAAGTCGGTCTTGACAATGCGCACGTTGCGGCCGATCAGCGAGCCGTCGATGCGCAGCGGGATGTCGCGAATCTCGGAGTCGGCGAGGACGATCGAGTTCTCCATCTCGCAGCGCACCAGCGTGCAGCGCTCGCCGATCGAGGTGTAGGGGCCGACGAAGGCGTTCTCCAGCCGGGCGCCGTCGCCGATCACCACCGGCCCGCGCACCAGGGAGTCGATCAGCTCGACTCCCTGGCCGAGCTCCACCCTCCCCTCGATGCGGCTGCCCGCGTCGAGCGAGGCGCCGGCGCCGCGGGGCTTCATCTCCAGCCCCTCGAGCACGATCCGGTTGGCTTCCAGCATGTCGTCGAGCTTGCCGGTATCCTTCCACCAGCCGCGGACGATGTGGGGGTGGACATCGAGGCCGCGCTCGATCAGGTCCTGGATCGCGTCGGTGATCTCCAGCTCGCCGCGCGCCGAGGGCTTGATCCGCTTCACCGACTCGAAGATGCTGGCGTCGAACATGTAGACGCCGACGAGCGCCAGGTTGCTCTTGGGCTCCCTGGGCTTCTCGACCAGGCGGCGGACCTTCCCCTCCGGCGTCAGCTCGGCGACCCCGAACTGCTCCGGGTTGGGGACCTCGGCGAGCAGGATCTCCGAGTTGCAGCCGAGCCGCCGGAACTCGCTGACCAGCTCGGCGATGCCGCCGGCGATCAGGTTGTCGCCCAGGTACATGACGAACGGCGAGTCGCGGAGGAACTCCTCGGCGATCAGCACGGCGTGCGCGAGGCCGAGCGGCGCCTCCTGGGGGATGTAGGTCACCCGCGCGCCGAAGCGCGTGCCGTCGCCCACCGCGGCACGGATCTCGCCGCCGGTCTCGCCGACGATGATGCCGATCTCGCTGATGCCGGCCGCGACGATCGCCTCGATGGCATAGAAGAGCACCGGCTTGTTGGCGACCGGCACGAGCTGCTTGGCGGACGTGTAGGTGAGGGGGCGCAGGCGCGTCCCCTTGCCTCCCGAAAGGATCAGGCCCTTCATCGTGTCTCCGGCAAGTCTCCCAGGCCTACGGCTGGATCGTCGAGCTGCGGCTGTTCAGATCGAGGAACGTGCCGACGTTCTTGAGCGTGAGCGAGAAGCGGATCTCCCGGTCGCTGACGATCTGTCCCCCTCCGGTCTTGAAGTCGCGGAACTCGAAACGGAGGCCGTAGCACTGGGAGGTGTAAGTCATCGCGATCTGGGTCAGTTGCAGGAGCTGCTGCTGGAAGTCGTAGCTGACCTGCCCCTCGAAGCGGAGGTTGAGCACCGGCACGTTGATCACGCCGCTCAGCCGCGCCTGGTTGCTCGCCGAGACGTTGGCCTCGGGGTTCGCGCTGGTGAACCAGGTCGCCGCGAGCGAGTCGCCGGAGCCGAACGCGTAGCTGCCGGTGAAGCCGGTCTGAGCGATCCCCTTGAACAGGGTGTCGTAGGTGGCGGACGCCGTCAGGCTGATCTTGGCGGTCGGGTTGGCCCGCAGCAGGAACTGGAGCGGACCCTCGATGGTGGTGGTCAGGCCGTCGGCCGAGCTCTGCTGTGGCTGGGTCCGGTCGAAGCCGTAGTTGCGGGCGATCTCGAAGAACAGGATCTCGCGGGAGGCGCCGGTCTCGGTGTCGGGCTTGCCGAGGAGCCGGTTGTCCAGCGCGACGGTCGCCGTGTTGGTCGCCACCTGCGAGTCGACCTCGTCGAAGAGGGCGATGGCGGTGGCGTCCCGCTCGGGGATGTCACCCTGGTAGGTGTAGGTGATGCGCGGCTCGATGATGTGCTTGAACTTGCCCAGCTCCCCGAGGTGAAAGCTGAAGATCTTCGAGAAGGAGGGCCCGACGATCTCGGCGCTCGCGAAGGGGAACGTGCGCGTCAGAGTGTCGCCCGTGAAGGCGGTCT
>DASWQX010000207.1:0-7565 GCA_036403495.1 Thermoanaerobaculia bacterium | reverse complement strand
ATCCCAATCGTAATTATCCGTACTGGTCACTTGGGTCGTCATCGCGTAGTGGGTCAGGTTGCTGATCGTCAGTTGGGTTTTGTGACTGGCCATGGTTCTTCTCCCTGGAAATTCGCGGCGCTGCACCGTCCGGCTCGATGGCCGATGACCCGTCGTGTTCGCCGTGATGTCTACAGCTAGACAAGGGCAAGGACTGTGCCAGGCAAACCTCGGAGAGAAAATAACTTATGGGCAGTTGTCTGCGACAGCTCCGACTGTCGGGCCAGGCTCTCCGACAACCTCCGACAACCTCCAAGCCCTGGGGATGAGACGCGTTACCCTTGGCGCACGCGTTGCAGTAGGCATTGGAGAAAGACGTTCGCAAACCCAAAAGGAGAACGATCATGGCCGACTATATCTGGCAGTTGGGAATCGATTGGAACGCGATTCAAACCGGGGGCGTGGGTTACTTGCGCGGAGGCCTCCTCAAGCAGGTCAACGGCGGACCCGACGTACCTATGGCGGGAACCAATCCGGTGCAGACCGGCGACCGAATCACCTTCCGGATCTTCGATGTGAGCTCATCGGTGCAGAACCGGCAGGTGGCTACGATTGGGTCTTTCGGTATTGACTCTCAGGTCGCGGTCACGGGCCAACAACTCGATCACCCGTTGAGCAACCCCCAGCCCACGATCGGGCTGCCGAACCAGTCAGCGCAGAGCTCACTTTTTGGACCCGCTTACTGCTCCTGGGACTCGGAGCTGGTGACGGTGGTGACTTCGGGGCGTTTTCTGCTGACCGTTTACTTGCAGGCGACTGGGCTGGATGGCGTCGTACGACTTTTCAACCATGATCCCGAAATGGTTGTAGGGCCGAACGGCTAGCCCGATTCCGTTTCCTCCTTACGGAGAGGTCGAGGCGGGGGCCAGCCGGACCAGGAGTCTGTGATAGCGCACGTCGCCGCGGAGCGCGAGGAGCTCCGGATCGCGCTGTGCTTCGGCCAGGGGATAGCCGTTGTGCAGCGCCTTTTCGAGCATGGTGAGCGCCGGCTCGCGGCGGCCGCAGACCTCGTCGGCGACCACGAGCCGGAATTGGGCGGCGCCGTCCTTCCGCGCCAGCCGCTCGCTCTCCCCGCTCGCTGCGAGGGCGGGCTTGCAGTCCCCGCGCTTGGCCAGATAGAGGGCGCGCCGGCTCAGGAGGGTGGCATCCTGCGGCGTGGCGCGAAGCCGGTCTGCCAGGAGCTGGAGGGCCCGTGAGTAGGCCTCGCGGGCCCGTGCGCTGCCCTCGGGCAGAAAGCGGCAGGCGTCCCCGAGATTGCCCCAGAAGAGATAGTCGTTGGCCCCTCCCGGCAGCTCGAGCGCCTGCTCGTAGGCCTGGGCCGCCTGCGGGTAGAGCCCTTGGGCGAAGTAGAGGCCCCCCAGATTGGAGTAGAGCGACGGTTGGGGCTGGATCTCCAGCGCTTTCTGAAACTGGGCGGCAGCCTTGGCCAGATCGCCCTGGGTATAGTAGGCCACCCCCAGGTTGCGGTAGCCCGCAAAGCCATCGGGAGCCAGGCGGATGCTGCTCTGGAAGGCCGCGATGGCGGGGGCGACGCGGCCGGTGCGCAGGTAGAGCGCGCCCAGGGCGTCGTAGAACTGGCGGTCGGGATGCAGGGTGATCGCATGCTGAAACGCCGCTTCCGCGAGGTCGAGCTGAGTCCGGGCCTCGTCCAGGGTGCCGAGGGCGTACTGGGCGTCGGCGTTCCCCGGTTCGAGCTGGATCGCTTTTTCGATCTCCCGGGTGGCCTCGTCCAGACGCCCGAGCGAGGTATAGACCAATCCCAGGCTCACCCGGGCCGACGCCAGATAGCCGTCGAGCTCCACAGCCCGCTCGGCCAGCGGCAGGGCCTGGTCCAGCCACATCCGGTCCTTGCTCTGATTCAGATACTTGAGCTGGCAGGCGCGCGCCAGGGCGGCGTGGGCCGCCGCGTGGTTGGGGACGCGGCCGATGATCTGCCGGAAGTCCGTGATCGCTTCGTCGAGGTTGCCCGGCTTGTCGTAACGGCGCAGCGCCGCCTGGCCCTGCTCGTACAGCTCATACGTGCCGGCGGTGCGGTGAGGGACAAACAGGCGCCCGCCCTGCCAGGCGAGGGCCAGGGCGAGGAGGAGCCCGCCGGCAAAGACGCCGGCATAGCGCAGGAAGACCCGGCGGCCGCGCGGGAAGGTGGCGCTGGACGATTCGAAATCCACGGCCCGCGGCCGTCCTTCAAGAAACGTGGCCTCCTCCGGCGGCGGCGCGGGCGCGAGATCGGCGCCGGGCGGTCGCGACACCGGAAGCCTCGCTGCCGCCTCTTCGAGACGGGCGGCAACCTCGCCGGCATCCCGGGGCCGGGCGTTCGGCTCCTTCTCGAGCAGCCGCTCGACCAGCGCGGAGAGCTCGGCGGGGATCTCCGGGCGCAGCCGCCGCGCCGCCAGCGGGCGGTAGTTGCAGACGCGGGCCAGGGTGTCCGCGGCGGTGGAGGCGCGAAACGGCGCCTCTCCGGTGAGCATCTCGTAGAGCAGCGAGCCCAGCGAGAAGAGGTCCGAGCGGGGACCGAGCGGCAGCCCCAGGACCTGCTCGGGCGACATGGCGTAGCTCGTGCCCATCACCACTCCCGGGTGCGAGAGCGTTGCTTCCTGCTCCACCCCCTCGGGAGACAGCGCCCGCGCGATGCCGAAGTCGAGGACCTTGGCGTGACCCGCCGCGGTGATCATCACGTTGGACGCCTTGAGATCGCGATGCAGGATGCCCTCCGCATGGGCGGCGGCGAGCCCGCCGGCGATCTCGCGGCCCCACTGCACGGCGCTTCTTATGGGGAGAAGACCGGGGAGCGGACTTTCGGAGAGGAGCTGGCGAAGCGTCTTGCCCACCACCAGCTCCATGACGAGCCAGTCGCCTTCGGGCGATTCCACCAGGTCGTAGATCTGGACCACGGCAGGGTGGCTGAGCCGGGCCCCGGCCTCGGCCTCGCGGCGGAAGCGCTCGCGCGCGCCCGGCTGGTCGAGGATGTGCGGCAGGATATGTTTGACCGCCACCGGCCGCTTCAGCCGACCGTCCCAGGCGCGCCAGACCTCTCCCATGCCGCCGGCCGCGAGCCGCTCGACGAGGCGGTACGGCCCGATCGCTTCGGCCGGCGGCTGTTCCTCCAGGCTCAAGGCTGTTCCTCCCGGCTCATGGCGGCTTCGGGGAGCCCTGGAGAATCGGGAGCAGCCCGAGCTGTTTCATCCGGCGCCGGATTCCGGCCTCCGAAACTTGCAGCATCGCCGCCATTTCGCGCTGATTGCCGCCGTAGCGCTCCCCGGCCGCGGCGATCTCTTCACCGCTCAGGTCCATCGCCTTGCGAGTGCCCGGAAAGGTGTCGAGAAGGAAGTAGAGCGAGGGGCGTGAGATGCCGAGCTGGCGGGCCGCCGCCCGGGGCTGCCAGCGGTGGGCCGCGAGGGCCGCGAGCAGCTCCTCTTCCGAGACGTCCTGAGGACTGCGGAAGACAGTTCGCGCCGGCGTGGGTGAGGCCGGCGGGGCCGCTATCCGCTGCGGCGCCGCTGAAAGCCTCTCCTCGCGCAACAGATCCTCGATCGCCGAGGGTAGGTGGGTCTCCGCGGCGTCCTCCCCGGTGCCACGGCTCTCGATGGCCAGAGAGCGGGCGACGTTGCGCAACTGGCGGACGTTGCCGGGCCACGGGGCCGCGGCGAGGTGGGCGACCCACGCCGCGGGAGGCCAGGGCTGCGCATTCGGACCGGGATCCGCCAGGCGACGCTCCTCTCCCACCACGGCGAGCTCCTCGCGCAGGAAGTGAAAGAACAGCCGTCCAATGTCGTCGCGCCGCTCGCGCAGAGCAGGGAGGCGGATCGCGTACCCACCCAGGCGGTGGAGGAGCGGAGCCCGGAAGCGCCCGGCGGCGACCGCCTGCTCGAGGTCGGCGTCCGTGGCGGCGACAATGCGCACATCGACGCGCGCCGGCTCTTCGCTCCCCAGCGGCTGGATCTCGCCGCTCTCCAGGGCGCGCAGCAGCAGCGGCTGCACTTCCTGGGAAGCCTCGCCGATCTCGTCGAGGAAGAGCGTGCCGCCGTGGGCGCGGCGGAAGTAGCCCCGCCGCGCGTGCTCGGCGCCGGTGTAGGCTCCCCGCGTCGCTCCGAACAGCTCGGCGGCGGCGAGCGACGCCGGCAGGGCACCCATGTTGAGCGCCAGGAAAGGCCGGTCGCGCCGGCTGCTCGCGCGATGGAGAGCCGCGGCCACGAGCTCCTTTCCGGTCCCCGATTCGCCGCGCAACAGCACGGGGACATTGAGGTCGGCGACCCGCGCGATCTGGCGGCAGAGGTCGAGAAGGGAATCGCTCAGGCCCACCAGGCCGTAGCGCGGCAAGCTGTCATCAATCACCGAACGGAAGCGATGCAGCAGGAGGACCACGCGGTCGGCGAGCAGCAGCACCACGCCACGATCCACCTCGGCGGCCGAGAATCCAGCCTCGCCGTCGACCGGCTCGCCGTCAGCGGCGAGAGATATGGGCGAGTCCCCCCGGAGCAACGTGATGCCGCCGCCGGCGGCCGGCCGGAGGAGCCAGGGACGGCGGCTGAGGTAGGGCACGGCGAGAGGCCGGGGAGTCAACTCACCCGGCGGGGAGAACTCCGGTTCCGTCCGCGACAGGAGCGTTTCCCGGCCCGACGACAGATCGAGCAAGGCTGCCCGTTCGCCGACTCGCTCAACCTGAGGGTGGCACTGGATCGTCAGGCCGGGAACGGTGAGCAGCAGCGGAGACTTACCCGTTGGCGCGGACCACGTCTGGGTCTCCAGACGGCTCTCGCTCTTGAGCCCCATCCTGCGTGACCTCCCTATCTTCTTTCTTCGGGTTGGGCGGCCACTTTAGCTGCTTCGCAGGGGAAGGTCAACGGCGTCCCAACGGCGTCCCGTTCGCAGCAGCCCCCGGGGGGAGAGCCGCCGAGACGGCCCTGGTGGGCCGCCTCGGGCTTTTTGGTGAGATGCCGAGTGAGACGCCGGGTGGGACGCCGGGCGTCAATAGCAGGAGGTGTAGCGGCAGCTATCGGTCGCGCAGTAGTTGTCCGAGCAGCCGGCCGCTTTGGAGGGGGGGATAATGCCGCCGTTCACTTTCGTCAGAGTGTCACCGTCGAGCAGGTTGATCGTCTCACGAGAGAGGCTCAGTCGCTTGAATTGCTTTTTCATGACTTATCCTTCTGGGCGTGGCGCCCGGGGTGTCGCGGCGTCGCCGCGGGGTTACAGTCATGAGGCGACGCAGGGAGCGAAAGCACAACAGGACAGATCAGCGGACGACGATCTCGGCGCCCGGTCTCACGTCGGCCCCGGCGGCGAGAGCGGCGGTGGTGTCCTTTTCGAGATCGGACACGGGAGATGGCAGGGGTTTTTCCGCGCGCATCAGGAGAGGCTGGTAGCGTCCTACAGTGTCGAGGAGGACGGCGGCGCGCAGCTCGTCCCCTTGGCGAGAGCAGGGGCGCTCGGTGGAGCAGCGCAATACCAGCTCGGTGTCGTTGCGGTAGACGCGAAGCTCCGCGTGACGCGAGCCGCCGGTCGCGGCCGTGAGCCGCAGGAGGTCGCCCGGTTGGGCCTCGCCGCCGCGGCGGACGGTGGCGCCGGCCTGGACCTCGGCGCGCAGCGAGGGAGGCTGCGGACCGGGGGGGCGGATCAGGAGGAGCGCGGCCAGCGCCGCCGCCGCCGCTCCCGCCGGCACGAGCCATCCGCGCCACCCGGGCCAATTGACCCAGCCGAGCCAGTTGGACCTTCGGCGCTCCCGGCGCTGGTCGAGCCGCTCCCAAACGCGAGCCTGCCAGCCCACGGGCGGCTGGTCCTCGGCGCCGAGGGCGGCGATCTCCGCGAAAAGCTGTTCGTAGGCGGCGCGGGCGGCGAGACAGTCCGGACAGGTCGCGAAGTGCTCGTCGAGCGGGAGCCCCTGTTCGAGGAGCAACAGCCCCTCCGCCTCGAACCGGTCGCAGGGGCGGCTGACCCCGCTCAAGGTGCCGCTCACGGCGCCACCCCTTTCTCTTCCAGGCAGCGGCGGAGGAGCGGCAGAGCGCGGGCGACCCGGACCTGGAGGGCCGGCGCCTTCTCGTTAGAAAAGCGGGCGATCTCCGGATAGGACAGTCCCTGTTGGAAGCGCAGCAGGACGGTGTCCCGCGCGCGCGGCGCCAGAGAGCTCAGGCAGTCCGCCAGCAACCGGGCGCGCGCGCGGTCCGCCAGGAGGTCCTCCGCGCTGGGGGCCGGTCCGGGCAGGTCCGGCGCGGCGTCCAGCGGATCGAACCGGTTGCGGCGGCGCCGGTCCATCTTGAGGAGGTCCAGGCAGCGGTGGCGGGCGATGCCGAACAGCCAGGTGCGCAGCGAGGAGCGGCGGCCGAACCGCGCCAGACCCTCGTAAGCCTGAATGAAAGTCATCTGGTGCACCTCCTGCGCAAGGTCATCGTCCGCCACCATCCGCCGGCAATAGCGATACACGGCGGAGCCATAGACGCGCATCAGCACGGCCAGAGCCTCGGCGGGGCTCCCTCTATCGAGGGCCGCCAGAGCGTCATGCTCGGCATCCGGCTCCGAGGAAGGAGCCGCGCGAGACCCTTGGGCCCACCACATGGCGGCTACGGCAGCTAGCCCTTTCCGCCCGGAGCGGGTTTGGCCATGAGGCTCATGGTGTGGCCCGGCGGTGGTGGGTCCGGCGGCGTGGGACAATACGACGTTCCACACCGCTCGCCATCCTGCAACTTCAGGAGCAGCGCGACGCCATAGGCCGTCAATTCTTCCAGAACACTCCCCTGACGGGGGGAAGCGGCACCGGCCGCGGGGGGCTTCGCTTGCGCGGGGACCCCGAAGCCGAGAGTGAGAAGCAATCCGGTGGCGATGCAACGAATCCAACGACTCATATCTATCTCCTTTTCACCCTTTTTTTGAAGCATCCAGGGGCCGCTCCGATCCGAAGAGCACGAAGGCGGCCCACAGATGAGGCGACAGACCCTGGCGGATCGCAACACGCTGCGCGCGGGCCAGCGCCGCGCAGGGGTCGGCGTCCCCTCCCTCGGCATAGAACCGGCGCACCAGCTCGCGGGTCGGCCGGTCTTCGATCGACCAGAGCGAGGCGAGCACGGCACGGCTTCCCGCCGCCAGGAAGGAGGCGCCGAGCGATCCCCACATCTCGCGACCCGGCCGCACCCCCGAGGCACAGCTCGCCAGCACCACCAGCCGGGGCCCGATCCGGCCGGCCACGATCTCGCCGGCCGTCACCCGCCGGTCCGCGAGCTGAAGCCAGGCGCCGCGAGGTCCCAGGCCGGTGTGAGTGGCCAGGTGGAGCGTCCGGCTATGGGCGGCCGCTCGCAGTTGCCGGACGGTCGCCGCGCCGGCGATCCAGGCCGTGCCGTTCAGCCGGTGGGCCACCTCCACGGCCTCGGCCGCCGCGGCAGGGAGATTCCGGAGGGGGTCCGCCAATGCCATGGCGGGCTGCGCGGGACCGGCGCGCGGAGCCTCCAGGGCGACCAGCGCATTGAGGCTGGGGACGAAGACGATCCCATGGTCCTCGGCCAGGAACCGCCCCTGCCGGCGCAGGGCGGCGAACGGCAGGT